>DATAQX010000406.1:0-3775 GCA_036264455.1 Silvibacterium sp.
GCGGTGTGGGCAGGCGACACGCTGTATGTGAGCGGACAACTGGCTTCGCCCGTGACTCCGGCTGATCCCGCCAAGGGAACTCCAGCGGTTTACGGAGATACCAAGGCGCAAACGACGAGCATAATCCAGAAGATACAAACGATCCTCAAAGATCAGGGGCTGGGTTTAGGCGATGTGGTGATGATGCATGTGTACCTTGCCGGTGATCCGGCAAAGGACGGCAAGCTGGACTTTGCCGGGCTGCAGGCAGCGTATACGCAGTACTTCGGCACGGCAGATCAGCCGAACAAGCCGGCAAGGGCGGCGATGCAGGTGGCAGCTCTGGCCGCTCCATGGGCGCTGGTGGAGATTGAGGTGATCGCGGTGCGTCCTAAATAGAGACGAATGCCGCGAAAGGAGAAAAGTCCCGGTTTTGGCCGGGACTTTTCTTCTTGGGGTGATTGCCGTGGCCAGGGCTCGCTACTGATGCGGGCGCTGCTCGGGCAGTGGCGGTGGGGGAACGGCTGCAAGAACCTCGGGAGTTTCTTCCTTCAATTCTGGTATCGGCGATTCGAGAGCCAGCTTCAAAACCTCGTCCATGGAGTCGACGAAGTTGAGCTTCATAGCAGTCTTCAGATTCTCGGGCAGGTCGGCCAGGTCTTTCTGATTGTCTTTGGGCAGAATGGCCTCGAAGATTCCTGCACGATGCGCCGCGAGTAGCTTTTCTTTCAATCCGCCGATAGCGAGCACCTTGCCGCGCAGGGTAATTTCGCCGGTCATGGCAACGTCCTGACGCACAGGGATCTTTATCAGCGCGCTGGCGACCGCGGTTGCCAGCGTAATGCCTGCCGACGGACCATCCTTCGGAATTGCGCCTTCGGGCACGTGAATATGGATGTCCAGGTTGCGATAGAAGTCGCGCGGCAGACCCAGATGATGAGACCGGCTGCGAACATACGACAGAGCCGCTTGTGCCGATTCCTGCATCACGTCTCCGAGTTGGCCGGTTGTAGTGAGCTTGCCTTTGCCGTCGAGAATCTGCACCTCAGTTTGCAGGATGCTGCCGCCGACTTCGGTCCAGGCAAGGCCGTTGACCAGGCCAATTTCATTCTCCTCGTGGACGGGTGACTCGTGGAAGCGGGGTACGCCGAGGAAATCGGCGAGGTTAGCTGCCGTGATCGACTCTTTGTGCTTGGCTCCATTCTTGACTACGCGGCGGGCAACCTTGCGGCCGACATTGCCGATCTCGCGCTCCAGATTCCGCACTCCGGCTTCGCGCGTATAGCTGCGGATGATATCTGTGATTGCGTCGTCGGAAAAAGCGATATTTTTTTCCGTCAGCCCGGTATTTTCACGTTGCTTCCTGACCAGATACTGCTTGGCGATTTCGAGCTTTTCTGCCTCCGTGTAGCCATGCAGGCGCAGAATCTCCATGCGATCCTGCAATGCGGCGGGAATAGTGTGCAGCACGTTGGCGGTGGCCACGAAGAGAACCTGCGAGAGATCGTACTCAACGTCAAGGTAATGATCCTGGAAACTCGAGTTCTGCTCGGGATCGAGAACTTCGAGCAGCGCTGAGGCCGGGTCGCCGCGGAAATCCGAGGCCATTTTATCGACCTCATCCAGCATGAAGACTGGATTCTTCGTCCCTTCCTTTTTCATCGACTGGATGATCTGGCCGGGCAGGGCGCCGATGTAAGTGCGGCGGTGGCCGCGGATTTCAGCCTCATCACGCACCCCGCCGAGCGACATGCGAACAAATTTGCGCCCGGTGGCCTTGGCGATCGACATGCCGAGAGAAGTCTTGCCGACACCCGGGGGGCCGACAAAGCAGAGGATGGAGCCCTTGGGGTTCTTTACCAGCTGGCGCACGGCCAGAAATTCGAGAATGCGCTCTTTGATCTTTTCCAGGCCATAGTGATCCGCGTTGAGAACTTTCTCCGCGCGATCGATGCTGCGAGTTTCCTTGGATTTCTTCTTCCAGGGCACTGCAAGCAGCCAGTCGAGGTAATTGCGGGAAACCGTCGACTCGGCGGACATAGGCGGCATGGCTTCGAGCTTCTTGAGCTCCTGGATGGCCTTGTCGAAGACGTCCTTGGGCATGCCGGATGTCTCGATCTTCCTCTTCAGTTCGTCGAACTCGCTTTTTTCGCCGCGGCCAAGTTCCTTCTGGATGGCCTTGATCTTTTCGTTCAGGTAGTACTCTTTTTGCGCCCGCTCCATCTGCCGCTTCACCCGCGACTGTACGCTGCGGTCCATGTTGAGCTTTTCAATCTCGACGTCCAGCACCTCGGCGATCATGGTGAGGCGCTTGGTGGGATCGAAGACGTCGAGGATCATCTGCTTTTCGGCGATTTCGAGCTGCAGGTTGGCAGCGATAGTGTCGGCGAGTTTGGCCGGCTCGTCGGTGCGGACGGCGGCGACCATGGTTTCATAATTCAGTGACTGCTGCAGCTTGACGTACTGCTCGAAAAGTGAGGTAACGCGCTGTACGAGTTGCTCGATCTGCGGTGACGGTTCGAGTTCAATCTTCACCGTGCTCACGGTGGCGACAAAGAAGCCGTCTGAGTCGTTCATCTCGACGGCCCGCGCCCGCTCCAGGCCCTCAACCAGGACTTTGATATTGCCGTCGGGCATCTTGACGCTTTGTACGATGTTGCCGATAGTGCCAACGGAATAAATGTCCTCGGCCTGCGGTTCATCGACACGGGCGTCGTGCTGGGTGGCGAGAAAGATCTTGCGGTCGCCGTTCAGCGCCTCTTCGAGAGCGCGGACGCTCGATTCGCGCCCCACAACAAAGGGCGTCATCATGTGCGGAAAGATCACCATATCCCGAATGGGCATCATGGGGAGCTTGCGCAGATCGTTCTTGTCGCGGCTCTCTTTGGATGGGGTCACTGAATCCTCGTATTTCGTATCTCGTGGTTCTGCTCTATATAGATGAACTTTAACGCATTCTGACTCATAACGGGTGAACTTCGGTTACCTGTTACCCTCCGGGGGAGTGATCAGAAGAAGTCCTGTCAAAATACGAAGGCGAGCCCCGCGGCTCGCCTTCGTATTTCATTCGTCTGTAACTATTGATGTATATTCGCTAGCCGGCTTTTTCGAGCAGCATGATGGAGAGGTCGCGCTTCTTGATCATCTCGGCGGTGATTTCTAGCTCTTTGATCTTCTTGTTGCTCGGCAGGTGATACATCAGGTCGAGCATCAACTCTTCGAGAATCATGCGCAAACCGCGAGCGCCGACTTTACGCGACAGGGCTTCCTGCGCGATGGCGCGCGTGGCCTCGTCGGTAAAGAAGATTTTGACGCCCTCATAATCAAACAGCCGCTGATACTGCTTGAGGATGGCGTTGCGCGGCTTGGTGAGAATTTCGATCAATGCCGCTTCGTCTAATTCGTCGAGAACTCCCATGACCGGAAGGCGGCCCACAAACTCCGGGATGAGGCCGAACTTGATAAGATCCTGCGGCTCGGCCCTGCGCAGCAGTTCCGAATCGCGCTGGGCTCCGATGCTGACGCCCGCCTCTGGATGATCCTTGTCCGCGATTGCTTTAAAGCCCAGAGCTTTTTTGCCGACGCGGCGGCCAATAACGCGCTCCAGGCCCACAAACGCGCCGCCGCAGATGAAGAGGATGTTGGTTGTATCGACAGGCGTGAATTCCTGGTGCGGATGCTTGCGGCCGCCCTGCGGCGGAACGTTGGCCACCGTGCCTTCGAGAATCTTCAGCAGCGCCTGCTGCACGCCTTCGCCGGAGACGTCGCGCGTGATCGACGGATTCTCATCCTTGCG
>DATAQX010000433.1:0-6672 GCA_036264455.1 Silvibacterium sp.
TGCCGTCAACACCCAATTGGATCACGGCGAAGATCCAAGTCTCTTCTCATCGTAGAGGCTCGGAATAGGCAATTTTTGCCTTTCACCGAGAGAGCTGTGACTCCCCGGAGTGGGCTTCAGCTCTGGGGCAGGCGCAAGCGACAGCGCTGTGCTGAATGCTCAGGGCAAAAACATCACGCTCGCAAGCGGGACGGAGATGACGCTGAGTATCTCGGCAAACCAATAAACGCGGGCGCTTACTAACTCGACAAAAGCGGCCCGAAGAGGGGCTGCTTTTTGTGCGCGTCAACGATAGCGACATTTCCGGTGCTGCCCAAAGGCATAGCCCGCGTATGCCCTGCTCTTAGCACAATCGCCTTGTGGAAGAGCATTGATTTCCCAGCATCCTGCCAGGGCCGGCCTTGTTCCTGGGTCCCTCAATTTGACCGCGAGTGCTCCTGTTACGCAACAACATTTCTATCGCGCTCACCATCGGCTGCGGTCCCAGCAGAGTCTCTACGACTGCATCGGCCTTCAGTTCTCGGGCCGAACCGGAACTTACTTCAAGAGCAAGTATTCGAGCATTGGGAAATTTATCCCGGCAAGCACGAACCAACGCTTGGGCTTCATCACGGCATAAGGTGTGGCAGAGTATGAGCAAGTCCGGTTGCTCCGCCTCAAGACTTCGCATGGCGTCGTTGGGACGGGCGAGACACGCGGACCATCGCTGATTCAAAATCGCCGCGCGGGTCAACTGCAGTCCGTCGTCGTTTCCTACAAGGAGGATGTGGCTTTCCATATCGCCTCAATTTTGTAAGGAGCCTAATCCGAGTACTTGAACCCGGTCACAATAGCTTTCAAGGGACCTCCTCCATCTTCAGCAGCGACCGGACTTATCACGCCAACTCCGGCTAAGAACGACGTGCTGACACCGCGTCGATTTGCCGCGTAACCCTTGCCAATTCTCATGCTCAGTAACAGCAGCTATTCATAATCTTTCTGGGCAGGTCGAAGGTCAGGCAACCGATGCCATTCGACGTCCTTCCCCTTTGGACAAGGGAGAATATTGGCCGACTTAAAAGATCGACGGCTTCTTTTGGCTTCATACATGACCCGGTCCGCTTGGTGCATCAGTTCCGCGATCGAGTTTGCAGTCGTGGGGGCGAACCGCACCGCTCCGACGCTGAGAGAAAGCAGGTATCGAGATTCGTTGGTGCTCACAGATTCCAAGCTTTCGCGCAGCCGGGCCATAATGGCGGCTTCATTATGGCCGGAAGTTTCGATGGCAAGTGCAGCGAACTCATCCCCACCTAGGCGGGCAAGAATATCCGAGTCTCGAAACGTCTTTACCAGGACTTGTGCTGTGCAGATGAGTGCCAGGTCACCTGCGGAGTGGTCGAAGGTGTCGTTGATCTGCTTCAGGTCATCCACGTCAATGAAGAACAGCAGGAACTCGCAATACGCTCGACGAGACAGCTTCAATTGCCGTTCCGCAAGGCTTAGAAAGCCGCGGCGGTTATACAAGCCAGTGAGTTCGTCGGTAAACGCCTGGGTACTGAGCTCCATTTGAAGCATGTGTTGCTTCACAGCACATTGAACGGCGCGCGTCAGGAGTTCACTGACGTGCTGGGCGCGCGGAGCGCATCCCATAGCAGAGTCAGGCATATTCCGATAATCCTGCAATACTGTTGCGAGTTCTTGATTTGCCTCCAATAGGAGAGACTGGAAGGCTTGGCCACAGAGTCTGGCAAGATTCGAGCGTGAAGCTTCACCGGCGAAACGAGATTCAGAATCTTGGACCAACTGACTTTTCTCGAGCATGCATAAGCCTCCAACGAACTCAATTCGCTTGATTCGTTTGTCGTGTCTCAATCGAAGGTGATGGATTCTTACAATCGTCTAAAGGGATGTCACGCAAAGCAATGTTCTGTACGTCTAAATGATGGTTGCCTGGAGCATGGCGGGCCACCTCCTCTGGACTAGCATCTCCCCCGAGCGCTCTTTCCTGAAAGGTGGCCCCCAGAACCAAGGCTACGTGCAGCTTAGTTCGCCCGCGAAAATATTCAATCCGGCAAATCATCCATTTTGGTTGAGGTGAATGACTGAGAAGCAACTAAGGGGAAACCTGCCCGGAGTGTGGCTACGGCACCACCAGACCACGGCGGATCGAATAGCGGACAAGGCTAGCCACATCATGAATATCGAGTTTCTGCATCAGCCGGGTCCGATGAGACTCCGCTGTTTTGATGCTGATTCCTAAAATGGCAGCAACTTCCTTACTGGACTTTCCTTCGCCTATAAGTTGAAGAACCTGGCGCTCCCGCAACGTAAGGGGATCTACTGGGAGTCCTGTTTTGGAGAGAAATGCCTCTGCGACGGTGCGTGAAATACTCGGGCTGAGATAGATCCCCCCGCGAGATACCTGCTGAATAGCATTGACCAAATCCGTGGCCGCTTGATTCTTCAATACATATCCCTTTACTCCGGCCCGAAGTGCCTCGGTTACGTATTGCTCCTCATCGTGGCGAGTCAGCAGGATGGTGTTCGTTCTAGGAGAAGTCTTCCGTAGCTCACGAGCGGCGTCAAGTCCGTTCAAAATCGGCATGCCAATGTCAAAAATGGCGACCTCAGGGCAGACTCTGGGGGCCAACTGGATGGCCAGCTGGCCGTCGGACGCCTCGCCAACGACGTGGAAGCCCTCTCGTTCCAGTAGCAGTTTTAACCCCTGGCGGACAAGTTCGTGATCGTCGGCGAGAAGCACTCGAATTGTCATTTACTTCTCCAGGGGATTTTGACTAGCAAGTCTGTACCTCGGCCCACTAGTGAATCGATCTCCAACGTTCCCCCCACGGCATTCAGGCGTTCGCGCATCCCGATCAGGCCCAGGCCGTTAGGGATAGTGGACGAGAGGACAGAGGGAACATCAAATCCCACCCCATCATCATGAACCAGGCAATGTAGATTCTTGGCGACTTTTCTCAGCCGAATCTCCACGTTCTTCGCGTGTGCATGTTTCGTGATGTTCGTGAGTGCCTCTTGGATGACGCGATACACCGCGATTTCAATCGTGGGGGCGCAGCGGTCTTTCAGTGTGCTATGAATCTCGATTGCCAAGGCGGCTCTCTTCGAGATTCTGCCGCCTAGGAACTCCAGAGCAGGCAGAAGCCCCAGATCGTCAAGAATCGTGGGTCGGAGCTCGTGGGAAAGCCTGCGCAACTGCTTCTCCACTTGATCGAGAATGACACCTACCTCCTGAAGGCGGCTGCGGAGAGACGGGTCAAGCTCGTGAGCCACGCCGTCCATGGCTAGGCGAGCAGCAAAAAGGAGCTGTCCGGCCTCATCATGCACGACGTGGGCGATGCGCTGAATTTCCTGTTCCAGCATTTCATTCAGCCGGTGCAGAGCCGAGGTGGCATCACGGAATCCGCGGTGGGCCATTTCGTAAGGAGAAAGACTCTCGCCAAAGAATTGTTGTGCCCTGTCCAGGTCTTGCGCAAGAGATACTGCGGGGTTCATCCGCGCCACCACCCGCGCGATGTTGGCATGGTGCATGTTTGCCATATCGAGTATGCCCCAACCATAGGCCTGAGCAGCGCGTCCGATTTCATACCCGCTGTGCAAAGCGCCTTCATTGCCCATCGAGAGATACTCTGCGAACGCCTTCGCATAAGCCCGCTCCAGTTCGCCGATCTCATCCTTTTGATTGTTTTTACTCACTTTCATGCGCGACCCGCTAAGAATTGTGCAACCAGCACGAGAGCATCGTCGGTTGTTTTACCGTGCCGCGCCAGAATGATTTCAGCAGCTTTCCTGGGTGGGTGGCTTCTCGCCAATCCCCGGGCGAAGTTGCTCTGGATACCATCGGTGGCGAAGATGAGCGTATCTCCCTCGGATACCGGGACAATATCAGCCTCGAGTGAAGGCAAGTGAAGGCCTACAACGCCGGCGCGCAACAACAGAGATTCCTCTGCCGCGACGGGTGCTACGCTTTGGCGAAGCAGGACACCCAGCACATTCCCCACGCCTAGCCACGTTACCAGCCTCTGCGACACGTTGAACGACGCGACGCTCATCGTGACGCCTCGCGTAGCGCGGAGTGCTTCGTGACACCGCTGAACTATCGCGATCACCGGGTCTGCCGCGTGGGTCTCCAGGATTGCCCCGGCAATCATAGCGGCCGTTGCAGCTTCGCCTCCGTGCCCGATGCCATCCAAGGCGGCAATCAATACACCGCCAGGGAATGCCTTTACCACCTGCAGATCGCCAGAGGTGGGTTGTCCTGGTAGCGCGCGCGAAGCGAGGCCCCATTCGATCGCTGATGACTCTAGGGTTTCCATTTCTTAGCTGTCACGGTTGTGCCGCGGTTCACTTCGGATACAATCTCAAACTCATCGACCAGTCGCTTGACGCCCGGCAATCCCAAACCCAGGCTTCCGGATGTCGAGAACCCGTCACGAAGGGCTTGCGGGATATCCGGAATACCAGGCCCTGTATCATGGGCGATTAACTGAATGCCCGGCCGGGCTGAGTTGTCAATAACTGTGAGCCGTACCTCACCGAACCTGGCATAAGTAACGATGTTCCGCGCCAATTCCGAGATTGCGGTAGCGATCAGGGTGGCATCCCCTGAGGAGAAGCCCAGCGCAATCGCAAGCGAGCGACCTTTCTGGCGGGCGGTTACGATGTCCTGATCCGAGTTGATTGAAACGTGGATTTCTTTTTCCACGACTTGGATGTCTTTCACGCACTGCTCGCCGACCTTTGACTCAGATGCGCCAAACCCTCTTCCAGGTCCAGAGCTGAAGTCACATCCTCCAGCTTGAGCCCCAGCTGCACCATGGCAAAAGCAACCTCCGGTTGAATTCCCACGATTACGGTTTCCGCTCCGCGCAAACGGATCATTTGGGCGATTTCACGCAGTGTACGCGACGCAAACGAATCCATCACGTCTAGTGAAGTTACGTCAACAATGACACCCCGCGACCGACAGCGCACTACCTGCTGAATGAGCGCTGTTCGAAAGTGAAGGAGATCCGCATCCGTAAGAGCTGCCTGGACGGTAGCAATCAGAAAATCTCCTTGTTTGAGAATCGGGACTTCCAATATCAATCTCCATGCTGCTACGAAGGTTCGGCAAACGTTACGACTCTATATCCCAACAAGCGCTCGGCTTGTTCGATGCCCCCCTGGAGGTCTCCGACAGTATTCATCTTCCCGAGATCGACGCCAATGTTCACGATTGTTTGAGCGATCTCGGGTGAAAGGCCGGTCACGATGACCGTAGCGCCCAGCAGCCGCGATGCTTCTACCGTCTGCACGAGGTGGTTCGCGACGGTGGCATCCATCGCGGCCACACCTGTAATGTCAATCACGACCACCTTGGCGCGGTTGGTGCGGATGCCGCGCAATAGTTGCTCGGTCAACTGACGGGCCCGCTGCGGGTCAATCACGCCGATGATTGGAAGGATCAGCAGTCGCTCGCGGACCTGAAGCACAGGGGTGGAGAGCTCGAGAATGGCTTCCTGTTGCTCACGGATGATGCGTTCTCTTTCTTGCACGAAGCCGACCGCCACCGTATTCGCGATACGGTTTGCCGCCGGTTCGTAGGCGTCAAGGATGCGGTTCAGTTTAGTGAAGTCTGTTTGATACTTGGCGAACAGCGAGCGGGCGAGGACGTCGCGGAGCAGGAGCACAATCCCGACAACTTCATGCGTCTCGACGCCCCGCGGAATGATGCGTTCAGACAAGTTACGCGCGTAGGCCTGCAAAGCTTCAAACGTCCCTGTCTCCAATGCTTCGACATAATTGTCATAGACCGACGTGGCCTCCGCAAAAATCTCGTCCTTGGTCATGGCGGTCAACAACTGAGCTTCGGTGATGCGCCGCGCCCACTCTTCGCGGAGTTGGGTTCGGTTCTGGCGCAAGTGGGAGACTAATTCACGGAGCAAAACGGAACCCGGTCGAGGGTGCTCAGCGGTCTCAATGGACTCCTCTTGGACCGGCACGCTGGCCGGACTACTTGTGGTTGGAGTCATGCATTTCACTCCTGTCTGGCAACCTCAATTGCGCAGCTTCATGCCGACAACGAAGATACTGATCTTCTTCTACTATCGCAAGCAGGACTCCGCCAGCAGGTGAATCCTGTAGTTTTTGCACGGGTTTACCCCTTAGTTTTTTCCTGAACTGTGCCAATCTGGATTTAAGAATCTCGCTTCTGAGGGGATCCAAATCCGCCTCTCCGCGTAACGAGCAATTTCGGACTGAACACCCAGGGCGGAGGTCCGCGCCGACGTGGCGGTCAGTTGTCCACTTTGCCCGATTTTCCCATCTGGACTAGAACGATGCTTGCAGGGACTCTCTTGCGAACTGCGGCAGTTGAGAAGAGCCAATTTTGTAGTTCATCGACGTGACCGACGCACGAGTCTAAATGACAATGACTCTCCGCCGCACGCTTCGTGTCACTCTTTTCGCCGTTGCCATAACCTTGTCCTTGCGCGGATTCACGCGCAGACTCCCGCTCCGCCCGCGCACCCACCAGCACACCCTACACCGGCGACCTCAGCATCTTCGAGGAGCCTGGCCGCGACCAGCGCCTCCAAGTCGACCGCGTCATGGATATCCTGAACCTCAAACCTTGCAGCACCATTGCCGATATCGGGGCCGGCGGCGGTGGTTTAGCGTCCGGGCCGCGT
This sequence comes from Silvibacterium sp., assembly GCA_036264455.1. Classification (GTDB taxonomy): domain Bacteria; phylum Acidobacteriota; class Terriglobia; order Terriglobales; family Acidobacteriaceae; genus Silvibacterium. The sequence continues at coordinate 6,672 of DATAQX010000433.1, forward strand.
C
>DATAQX010000444.1:0-11796 GCA_036264455.1 Silvibacterium sp.
CGGCGAAGGAGAAGTCGGAAGCCGAAGCGCTCGTCGGTCAGCTCAATAACGTCGCTCTGGTCTTCGAGCGTAAGGTGGGCGAGCACGATCACCTCTTCGGCTCGGTTACCTCGGCCGATATCGCGCATGAACTCGAGGTCAGGGGTTTCAACATCGACCGCCGCAAGGTGCATCTTGAAGAGCCCCTGAAGCAGCTTGGCGAGTTCCACATTCCGGTTAAGCTGCACCGCGAAGTGACGGCACACGTCGCAGTCACGGTTAAACCCGATGCAGCCTCTGCGGAGTAGCCAGGAATGCCAAGAACCTGTTTAACCATCGGGTTCTTGGCAGCATGAACTCAAACCCGACAGATCCGAATTTCGGAGGAGTCGTCGGCGATGGCTGGCTGAACTCGTCTGGAAATGACTCTCTATCCAAGGGCGTCTGCGGTTCTAGACAAAATAACTGGAAGCAATGCGGGCATCGAGGAATCGATGCCCGCATTGCTATTTAGATGGCATATGGGCATTGTTTTGAGGCAAAGACTGTTTCAACAAACGCTCTAGGGCCTAAGTAGTCATAGAAGGCGGGAGATCTTCTGCTTTTGTTCCAAACTCTTCATTTGGATGATCGCTCATCTGCAAGACAAAGTGTCCGCCCCGGACGATAGAGGAGTGACTGAACCAGAGCCGCGAACAAGGTTTGCCATCGAAGGTGAGAGAGGCGATATATTTGCTGTTCACTGATGGGCGTTTCGCTTCGAGAAAGAATCTACGCCCATTTCCGAAATCGATGCTCACCTTATCGAAGAGCGGAGTGCCGAAGACATAATTTCCGCTGACAGAATCTACTGCATAAAATCCCATCGCGCTCATCACATACCAAGCAGACATTTGCCCGCAATCTTCATTGCCGGCGAGTCCATCCGGCTTGTTGTCATACATCGTTTCCGTCAAACTCCAGACATGCTCCTGCGTTTTGTGCGGCGCGCCTGCGTAGACATAAAGATAGGCGATGTGATGACTCGGTTCATTGCCGTGGGCGTACTGGCCGACGAGCCCGGCAATGTCATCGGGCGCATCAGGAGGCATCTCGGAACTGGCTTCGAAGAGGTTATCCAGCTTTTTCAGCAGTATCTCGCGGCCGCCCATCAGTTCGGCTAGCCCTTGAGGATCATGCTGTACGGCAAAGGTGGCCTGCCATGCGTTCGATTCGGTAAAGTCGCGCCATTTGCGGGAATGGCCCATCTCGTTTGGCGCGAAGGGTTCTGCCCATTGCCCGCTGGCAAGACGCGGACGCACAAATCCAGACTGCCTGTCATATAAGTTGCGGTAATTGCGAGCACGTTCCAGCAGGAAAGCGGCGTCTTCGTGAGCGCCCGCTGCCCGCGCTACATGAGCAACGGCCCAGTCATCATAGGCATAATCCATACTTTTGCTTACTGATTCGACATCCATATCACAGGGAATATAGCCGTGATCTCGATACAGCGGAAGGCCTTTGTAGTCGCTGGCCATGGCCTGTTTTTTCATAGCCTCATACGCGCTCTTTACATCGATTCCGGCAAATTCTTTTTGCAACGCTTCTGCGATGACAACGGCCGAATGGTAACCGGACATGCACTCGGTTTCTTTCCCCTGGAGCGGCCATACAGGCATTCCAATCGGGCTTTCGTGCGCCATGCGGATCAGGCAGTTCACGAGATCGGGAACACGTTCAGACTGAACCAGAGTAAACAGCGGATGAAGGGCGCGATAAGTATCCCACAGCGAATAGGTGCTGTAATTGTGTGTTCCGGAAGGAAGCTGATGCACTCTGCCATCCATGCCACGATATTTTCCATCTGTGTCATCGAAGAGAGTAGGCGCGAGCATGCAGTGGTAAAGGGCTGTGTAGAAGATTTCCTTCTGCCGCTGCGTTCCGCCTTCAACCTTGACCTTCGATAGAGTCTCTTCCCACAGGCGCAGGGCTTCGGACCTGACCTCATCAAAATTCCATGCAGGAATCTCTGCCTGAAGGTTACTTAATGCTCCTTCCTTGCTTACACCGGAGATTCCAGTCTTCACGAGAATCGTCTCTTCGTGTTTCGTCGCGTAATGGATCACGCATTTGAGCGATTTTCCTTTTATCTCCTCGCCTGTGTTCTGCTGAAGAAGGCCGTCAGCGAGAATTTCAATCTTGTCGAAGGGCCGGGAGAATTTCATCGCGAAATAAATCTCCCTGCCATTGGCCCAGCGTGCCGTGCTGCGTCCGCCCACAATCGTGTCATTCCCTGCAACTCTGAGATTTGCCCACAACACGCTGCCTGGTCCGCTGCCGTAGCCGTGATCCAGATCAAGAATGAAGTGGCTGCTGTTGTCTGCGGGAAAGGTATATCGATGAATGCCTGCTCGTGCCGTGGCGCTAAGCTCAGCACGAATCTGGTAGTCGCGCAGAAGCACGGAGTAATAGCCGGGAATCACAATTTCATCATCGTGAGAGAAGCGGGAGCGGTAGCCTTCTTCGGGACGTTCGCGGCTGCCGGGATCAGTTTTTACGTCGCCGGTGCAGGGCATCAGCAGAATGTCGAGCATATCTCCAATGCCGGTGCCGCTCAGGTGGGTGTGGCTGAAGCCCATGATCGAGCTATCCGAATAATGATAGCCGGAGCACCAGTCCCATCCCTGGTTGTTGGTATCCGGGCTCAGCTGAACCATACCAAACGGGACAGTGGCTCCGGGATAGGTGTGCCCATGGCCGCCGGTTCCAATCTCGATTTTCACAAACCGGCATACTCCATCAGGCGCCGGAGTAAGGGAATCTTGTACGCGGGAATGGCGCAGGACGCCATGAGCTTTTTGCAGGCCACTCAAGACAAGAGCTGAACTGCCTGAAAGAAAACTTCTTCTGGAAATCAATTATGTGCTCCCCCCATTTGGCTTGTCGATGTTGCATCGGCAGTTTGCGCGATGGAACAGGGCTTTTGCAGTCATGCCGCTGCGTGCCCGTCTTTTCATAAGCTATGGGGGGTGACGGAGGTTGAGGCAACGTTAGACAGGACTTTAACGCTGCGATATCTAACTGAAAATTTGAGGGGTGGTCGCGAACACCTACATCTAACGGTAGATACCTTTGCGATTGGGTCTTTTTCGCAGCGCGAAGGAGAAAAACGTCAGCCTAATGAATGGTGTTGCCCGGCAGAATGTGGCAAGCCTCTACATAGAGGTTGGTGGGAGAGCCGGCCATCATATTCAGGCGCAGCAACAATTCGAAGTTCTGCGGCGGGCCTGAAGGAGAAATCCCGCAGTTTTTGAGCGCTTCGGACAAGCGCGGCAGATCGGTCACAAGCCTTCCTGCAGCTTCCGTGCCTTCGGCGTTGGCTCCCCCCAGAAGCAGTACATGTCCGTTCTGGTCGGGATTCCGAACCAAGGCAATAATGGCATAGGACTGACCGGTAGCCCATCCTAATGCCGTGGGCACATACTGCGCCTGCTCATGTGGCCGGGGGTGTAGATTACGAATGATTTCCTGTCCGGAGCCCACGTCATAGGCGAAACGGAAATTCAGCTGGTCGCTGAAGAATGCACTCCACGGATTCGAACGGGGGCTTCCGAGAAGAATCAGATTGTCGTCAGTCTGCAGGTTGGCGAGCTGAATGCTTCGTGCAGGGCGGACCTCGACCTTCCTGGAATTAGCCTGGGCAAGCTCCGTAATGCTGACAGCGATTGGAGTATCGACAAGCGCTGCTTTATTTCCGTGAAGCAGAATATGGCAAAGCTGGTTGATCTCGTGCGACAACTTTTCCGGATTCGGAATGTAATTGTGATTTGCGTAATCGGAAACGGAAAGTTCCTGGCCAGTGTATCCCTGTATCTCGGCTATATCCGGATCACTGGTGATGAGCTGCAAAGGATGCTGCGAGCTATAAAGCACTGACCAGGGAGGCATGAAAGACGCCGCGTTCGCCTTGTGCGTGAAGTGATTCCAGAAAAATGCCCATAGCGAGACGTTGACCACCGTAACAAGCAGGCACAGCGTAAGCCATTTTCGGCGGCTCCATGCATGGGAGCGTTCTTCCTTCGCTGGATGAACGGAAACCTCTGCGGTGCTTTCGACGGCGGATGCAGCTTCTTCTGCCGAAGTGTCCGCAGCAGGCTGAGCCGACTGTGCATGAACCGTCGATTCCTGATGGGCTTGTTCCGGCGCAGGCCGAGTCGGTTCGTGAGGCGGATCGCGTGTTATTTCGGGAATGTAAGACCCGAGTGGCAGGCCGATGCGAAACTCCGAAATCGCTCCGTATCTGCCATAGTGCTGCAGCAGCCGCTTGCGCACGTCACTTGCCGTTACACGGACGATGGCGTCATCGCCGGTATCGTACGAAGGGGCACGCCCAAACAATTCGACTCCGATGACGCGCTCTTTCAGAGATTCGAAATGACCGGCGATCGCCTGGTCCACGATGTACTGAAGAAACTGCCCGCTGCGGTGACTCCCTTTGAAGGCGGCTCCTTCAATGACCTCTTTGACATGCTGCTGAAGAAGGGCAATGTCTTCTTTGGTCTCAGCAATTTTCGCTAACTCTGTCGTTCTTGCATCAATCTGATGTGTCTGAACCATGGCAAATTGGGGTGAAAGTAATTCTAACATCCATTTTTATGGAACATTTACATGACCGGGACCGGCGGTGATTTCGCTTTGGATTTTTTTGGAGTATCTACCGTTAGACCGTGCATTTTCTTATAAATAATCTTTTTTCAATTGCATGCGGGTACGTTACAGCGTGGTCCTAACGTTGCGGTTGATCTCTTGAGTCGATTAGTTTCGAGTAAATATCGCTTTGAGAATAAGACCGAAAGCGTTGAGCTGAAGAACCGCAATGAAAAAAGGCAGTCTTGCGTTTGTGCAATCCATTCTTTCCATAGGGAGTGCTTTGGCACTCACAGTTCATCCTGGCAACGTTGAAGGGCAGGCAAAGGGGATGGCCCTGTACCGGCAGGCGAATGCCCCAATGGAAAAGCGTGTAGACGATCTGCTGCGGCGCATGACTCTGGAAGAAAAAGTACGCCAGCTGGACATGTATGCCGGAGCCAAAGATATCGTGGATAAGCATACGGACGATACCCACGCCGCTCCCGATGCCATTTTTCTCCCTGAGAAAGCGCAGGGTGAGTGGGGCGAACTTGGAGTCGGCTCAATCCACGACCTGAATCCGACGCCGGAAATGACGAATGCGATTCAAAAATGGGTCATTGCGCATAACCGGCTTGGCATTCCCGCCCTGCTTATTGAAGAGGGTCTACACGGATACGACACAGGTACCGTTTTTCCTGCACCGATCAACCTTTCTGCAACGTGGAACCCTGAGATTGCGCAGAAAACCGGCGCAGACATCGCCGCCGAAGCCCGCGCTCACGGCATTGACATGATTCTCGCTCCTGTTCTCGACCTGGCGCGCGACCCTCGCTGGGGACGGATGGAAGAAGACTTCGGAGAAGATCCTTATCTGACCGGCCAGCTTGGACTGGCCTATGTGCGGGGTGCACAGGGAGAGAGCCTGAACAGCGATCACACTGTGATCGCTGAGCCAAAGCATTTTGCCGGGCATGGCTCGCCGGAAGGTGGAACGAACACCTCGCCTGTCCATATTGGTGAGCGTGAACTGCGCACTGTGATGCTGAAGTCGTTCGAGCCTGCCTTCCGCGATGGGCACGCGATGGCGACGATGGCGGCCTACCATGAAATCGACGGCATTCCGGTGACAGCTGATCCATTCCTGCTGAAGAAGATTCTTCGCGACGAGTGGGGTTTTCAGGGATTTGTGCTGTCCGACCTGGGCGCCATCCAGCGTCTTTATAACGTGCACCACGTTGCAGCAACGCCGAAGGACGCCGCGTGCATGGCGATCCGCTCTGGCGTGGACATGCAGTTTTATGACTTCGATCATGACGTCTTCGAAAAAGCGCTGATCGATTGCGTTCGCGAGGGGTCGCTTCCGCAGCGGGACCTGGATCGGGCCGTTCGCTCTGTGCTTCGGGTTAAATTCGCCCTTGGACTTTTCGATCATCCATTCATCGACCCGAGCCTGAATGCTCGTGCAAACCGTTCACCCGAGCATCTGGCTGATTCGCTCGAATCTGCCCGGGAATCGATGACGCTGCTCAAGAATGAGGGCCATCTGCTTCCGCTTTCGAAGTCAACAGAGCGCATCGCGGTTATCGGTCCCAATGCTGACGTGGCGCGTTACGGTGATTATGAAAAAGAGGCGAACGGGAAGCACATCAGCATCCTCGATGGCATCCGCGCACTCGTTCCCCAGGCCACTGTCGTTTTCGACTCCGGAAAGGATATACCGACGGCTGAGGCGAAGGCGAAGGATGCCGGCGTGATTATCCTCGGGCTCGGAGAGTGGCAGGGAATTTCGGGAGAAGGCTTTGATCGTGCCCATCTGGATCTGCCGGGAAACCAGCAGCAGCTACTAGAGGCGATGGTAGCTACGGGAAAGCCAGTTGTTCTGGTGCTTGAAAATGGCAGGCCGCTGACAATTGGATGGGCGGTGCAACATGTACCGGCGATTCTGGAAGCCTGGTATCCGGGCGAGTTCGGCGGCGAAGCCATCGCTGAAACCCTTTTCGGCGACAATAATCCCGCAGGGCGATTGACCGTTACATTTCCGAAAAATGTGGGGCAGCTACCGGATTTCTACAACAGCGATACTTCGAGAACCTATAAGTATGTCGATGATGATGGCAAGCCGCTTTTTCCATTTGGATTTGGGCTTAGCTATTCCTCATTCCGGTATGAGAATCTTGCCGTGACTCCGCCTGTACCCGGCGCAGGGGAGGATGTTATTGCCACGGTGGACGTGACGAACACCGGCGACCGCGCAGGTGACGAGGTGGCGCAGTTGTATGTGGGGCAGGACGTGAGCAGCGTTGAGACGCCGCAGCGCTCATTGAAGGGCTTCTCACGGATCCATCTGATGCCGAATGAGAAGAAGACCGTTACGTTCCGTATTCCACAGGAACAGCTTGCCATCTGGAACGCCGAAGGAAAATGGACGGTCGAGTCGGGCAAGTACACGGTCTGGGCAGGAGGCGCATCGGATGCCTCTCTGACCAGCAACTTCTCGCTGCATCCTTAAAAGGGAAAGACCACTGGCTTATCGGTCACTACGGTTAAATCGCTTTATTTTCCCTAAATGGCTGATTTTTGGTCCCTCCTGCTCACCGTTAAAAGTCTTCCTAACCTTGCCAAAACCCTGTTTTTGAAACGTAGGGTTGTTGAGTGCTTAAAAGAAACAGAATTCCCGCCTGTGCCAATGGCGCCGGCAAAACTTCTGTTTCCAATAAACAGGGGGCCATCATGCTGAACACACAGTCTCAAGACAGAGATTTATCTCTGCCGGCAATCTCAGTTTTAGATAAGAAACGTACGAAAGCCGGTACCTTATTTCTGGCGGTCGCCGGATTCCTTTTGCTCTTAGCTGGCGCTCTCTCGCTGCCAAAGGCATTTGGACAGGCGGAGCAGGGCACAATCACAGGCGCGGTAAATGATCCATCGGGAGCCGTCATCGCCGGAGCGAAGGTAACTGCTACAAACGTGGCCACGGGCGTTGTGAGCTCTACCGTCTCGGACGCAAGCGGCTATTACACGATCCCGTATCTCAATCCGGGAACCTACAATATCACGGCGGGAGCGAATGGGTTTTCCCATGCGACCGTTTCCGGCGTTCATATCACGGTTAACCTTTCGACCAGCGTCAACCTGACGCTGCAGATCGGTTCGGTTTCGCAGAATGTGACGGTTCAGGCGAACGCTATCCAGCTTGAGACGGAAAACTCTGAGCTCGGTGGCACGGTCTCCCGTCAGCAGATCATTGAGTTGCCGCAGCTGGGGCGGAATCCTTACAACCTGCTCGCACTGCAACCGGGCGTACTGCCGGTCTATTTCAATGCCGGTATCCAGGCGCAGATCAACGGCGGCATGGCCAATACCAGCAACGTTATGCTTGACGGAGCTACGCAGGTCAACAGCTCGTCGGGCGACCTGGCCTATACGCCGCCGCTTGAGTCGGTCGGTGAGCTGAAACTCATCACGAACAACTACTCGGCTGAATACGGCATGTCCGGCGGCGGTGTGGTCACGGCTGCATCCGAAGCGGGAACGAACACCTATCACGGCAGCGCCTATGCATATGTTCGCAATACGGACTTCAATGCTAATGGCTGGTATGCGAACCATGTAGGACAAGAGCGGAGCACGTATCACGAAAATAACTACGGATTCAGCCTCGGCGGCCCCTTATCGATTCCCAGGATCTATAACGCCAAAAACAGGACGTTCTTCTTCCTGAACCTCGAATGGGACCCGCAGAGCACACCCGATATCTTCACTGGCAGCGTGCCTACCGCTGCTATGCGTAACGGCGACTTTTCGGGACTGGTCGATCAGAACGGCAACCAGATCACGCTCTACGATCCAAATACGACGACGCTGGTTCCTGGCACAAGCAATTCCTGGATGAGAAGCCCGTTCCCCGGCAACATCATCCCTGCCGGTCGCATGAATAATCCGATTGTGCAGAAGACGCTCAGTTATTATCCTCTGCCGAATGCGGCTGGCGTGCAGGGCATCTATAACAACTTTGTCATCACGCCGACACGCAAGACAACGCAGAATACGTTTCTTACCCGTGTTGACCAGAGCTTTGGCAGCAGCCACAAAGCGTTCGTTACTGTTGGCCGCCATGCTTATACGGGCATCACTCCTTCAGTGAACATTGCATTTCCGCAGACGGGGACCAACGGCGATCCAGGTGGTGCAACGAATACCGCCTGGACAGGCACAATCAGCGATACATGGACGATCAAGCCCAACCTGTTGATCGAGTTCCGCGGAAACTTCGTACGCAGCTACTTTGGAACGCTTCTGCCAAGCCAGGGTTTCGATGTGGCCAGCCTCGGATTCTCAAGCTCGTTTGTTGAGCAGACGGAAAGCAAGGTGTTTCCCCAGTTCGGTATCTCCGATGACAGTCCATTAGGTATTCAAAACTCCGCGGTGGACGCCGATACGGAGGGAAGCTATCAAGGGCAGGCTCACCTCGCCTGGACGACGGGACCGCATACCGTAAAGGCAGGCTTTGAATACAGGTTTGTCTTCTTCAACCAGTTCCGTCCTTTGAACCCGGCGGGCTACTTCACTTTCGGAAGAGCCTATACCCAGGGACCTGATCCGGCCAGCGCTACTAGTGATGCGGGATGGGGTTTTGCTTCACTCCTGCTCGGCGCACCCGATGGCGGATATACCACGAAAGACGCTTCGGCCACCTCGTCGCAAAAGAACATCGACGGATATGTGAACGATGACTACAAGGTGATGAACAACCTTACGCTCAATCTGGGTCTTCGTTACGATGTGTTGACCGGCTGGACTGACCGCTACAATAAGCTGACATGGTTCGATCCAACGACGCCTGATCCGGTTACCAGCCTGCCGGGCGTCGTGCAGTTCGCAGGAGTGAATGGAAATCCGCGAGCGGAAAACGATACGAATCACACAAACTTCGCTCCACGTCTTGGCTTTGCCTACAAGCTCGGAGACAAGACCGCGATACGCGCAGGCTATGGCCTCTTCTGGGTTACGAACAGTGATGGCAATGTCGCAGGCACCGGATATCAGGTAAGCACGAATGTTTATACCGGACCTCCGGTAGCCGCGCCGAATACGCCGCCGGCTGGCGCAAGCCTCTCGAACGCATTTGTTGCCGGATATCTGCCATATCCCGCTCCGGCCAGTTCGCTGGTTGGACAGGGTATTGGTGCGCCGTTCCGTCCCGGCACACTGCCGAACCACCAGGACTGGAACCTGAGCATTCAGCGTTCGCTCACCGGCAATACGGTACTCACCGCGGCCTATGCTGGATCACGCGGCGAGCATCTCTGGTATAACCTGGATCAAAATTCTGCGCCGATTACGGATTTAAGTCTGGGTTCACAGCTAACGCAGCAGGTAGCGAATCCATATGCGGGAGAACTGCAGGGACAACTGGGCGCGCCTACAGTTGCGTACAATCAGCTGCTCCGTCCATTTCCTCAATACACCGGAGTGAGCTGGTATCACGATCCGGTCGGCGACTCTTACTATGACGCTTTCACTTTGCAAGTCCAGCATCGTGATGATGCCCACGGCTTGTATCTGCAAGGCTCTTACACCTTCAGCAAAGGGATCAACGATATCCCGGAACGCTATGCGGGACGAAGCGGCTCGATTATCGATCCGAAAAACCTTGGGTTATCAAGAGCCGTTGCGGAATATGATCGTCCGCAATACCTGGTCATGAATTATATCTATCAGCTGCCTTTCGGACATGGCCATCAGATACTGGGCAACGGAGCGATCGGCAATATCATTGGTAACTGGCAGTGGAGTGGTGTAACTACCTTCGGTTCAGGCCTTCCTGTAGTGATCACGGTTCCTGACAATACCAACCTGCCGGGAATCGGTGCTGTAGCGGACAGGCTGCACGATCCTCATCTTCATAATGGCGCGCAGAATCCGGAAAAGTGGTTTGATACGTCGGCTTATGCCATTCCGGCGCCGTATACGACAGGAAATGGCAACCGCAACGAACCGAACCTTCGTGGACCAGCCTATGGCAACTGGGACATGAGCCTGGATCGCAAACAGCAATTCGGAGAGCGCATGAGTTTCGAACTGCGTTTCGAGGCGTTCAACGCATTTAACAATCGGAATCTCGGCACGCCGGATGGCTCGATTACGGATGGCACGTTCGGTCAGATCACGAGCAGCGGCCAGCCGAGAAATCTGCAAATCGGCGCGCGCCTGGCGTTCTGATCGACAACCGTAAATTAAAGGGGGGCGGACCGAAAGGCCCGCCTTACTTATCGAAACAGATTGAATGACTAACTGACTTGTTCCTGGTTGGGCCCTCAATATGCGGACAAACATACGTTGGATATCCTCACTCATTATCGGCAGCTTTATTTGCGTCTCTCATGCGACGATCGCATCCGGGCAAACAAATGACGCAAGTACGTCAATACATCTCACCGTGGATGCGAAAGGAAGCAGTAAGCCGCTCGTTCATTTCTGGAGCAAGGTTGTAGGCGCAGGCCGTGCAAATGAAGGGCTTCGCTCAACCTGGCAGGAAGAACTGGAAATGGGCAGAAAGTATGACGGCTTTCAATATGTCCGCTTTCATGGCATCTTCCAGGACGATATGTTCGTTTATCGGGAAGACGAGCACGGTAATCCTATTTATAACTTTCAATATGTTGATGACCTTTATGACCGGATGCTGGCAAAGGGAGTACGCCCGTTCGTCGAGCTGGGTTTTTCTCCGGGACCTCTGTCGCCGGTACACAACACGACATTCTGGTGGCGGGCAGATGGCAGCCCTCCTTCGGACTACAAGAAGTGGGCCGATTTAGTGCAGGCATTGGTGACGCACTGCATCGATCGTTATGGTATAGACGAAGTGCGCCAGTGGTATTTCGAAGTATGGAACGAGCCGAATCTCTACCAGTCGTTCTTTCGTGGCGGTTCCCAGGAAAAGTACTTTGAGCTGTACAAAATAACTGCACAAACGATTAAGGTAATCGACCCGCACCTTCGCGTGGGCGGCCCGGCCACCAGCAACTTCAACATGGATGACGGCGCGATAAAAAAAGAGCAGGCAACCGGCAAGCCTTTCGACCCTCTTAGTATTCCGTGGCGGCCAGTATGGATTGAAGATTTTCTCCGCTACTGCCATGACAATAACCTGCCCGTAGATTTCGTTTCGACACATCCTTATCCGCAGGATTTTGCGATTGACGA
>DATAQX010000473.1:0-6602 GCA_036264455.1 Silvibacterium sp.
TACGACAACGCATTTCATTTTGTAAATGTTAAACGACAACGACCCGGACCACGGCAACTTTGATGGTGACCATTCCTTACCCGGTGGCAAGCCATTCGAAGACCCTCAACTACCTCCCGATTATGTGCCCTTCAACGTGGCCACCGTTGGCAACGATGTTGTCGTGACCTACGTGCTGGCTCCGCCCGGACAACTTCCGTCCGCCGGTCCTGGCCTTGGCTATGTGGATATCTTCAGCTCCAGTGGCCAGCTTGTGCAGCGCCTCGAACACGGTTCCTGGCTGAATGTGCCGTGGGGCGTCACTCTGGCTCCGCTCGACTTCGGGCGTTTCAGCCATCACCTGTTGGTCGGACAATTTGCGAATGCCGGAACCACCGAGTCCGCCGGCGTCATTGCCGCCTACAATCTGGCGACAGGCAAGTTCGACGGACTGTTGCAGGATGCGACCGGCAAGCCGCTCGCCATCCAGGGCATCTGGTCGCTTAAGCCAGGCAATGTCAGCCCCAGCAGTCTCGATCCCGATGACTCACCTCTAGCCCAGGTCTACTTCACCGCCGGTCCCAACGGACAAACCGCAGGCCTGTTCGGCTATCTGACGGCAGTCCCGACGGAACTGACCCAAGGGAGCGATCAGTAAGTAGTCACCACAGAACCGCGCCAGGTGGAGTGCATTGAACAGTCCAGTTCACTGCATTCCACCTGTTGTCCTTAGGGGGTTGAAGAAGTTCGTCGCCCCGACCATATCGTGCTATGCGAATCCCGGAATGAGGTTCCGATCTTGATCCCTTATCTAAATCCTGAGTTTATTGCTGCGATCCTGGGAGACAAAAGCGCCATTGCGTCCGATATGCTCACCGCTCCCAAGTCAGCCGTGGAGAATTCGGTGCCAGTTCACCGCTCCCAATCAGCCTTCAATGAAAAACCTGTGCCTGCTCCATTTCAATGGAAATGCATCTTTGGTCGCGATTCTCTCTCTTCTGTTAGCAGTTGTGGCCAAACTGATAGTACTTTGGCTTGTATAGAAGATTTGGGCCGGTAAGATTGGTTTCGCAGCCGCCACGCGAATGCGATTCTCTATCGCTTGCAAAATTGTGAATCGCGCAGCTCACTGGCGCGCCACTAATGTCTTCTGGTAGAGAATTCTTGGCAGCATCTGGAGAGGCAGGGCCGTACACCACTCTTCGGGCAGATCAGCGGATCTGCCAACGCACGGATCATTCAATTCGCACTCAAATACAACTTCTAGTGTTCCCGCATACTCTGCCTCGTCGTGCTGACGACAAGGCAGAGTACGCAGGTCCACTCTGGAGATGCAAGATCGAGCACCGAATGCGTGAAGCGGGTACTCTACTCTGCAGCCAGCAAAAACAGTTCATACTCACATCGCATTGGAGGACATATTGAATCGTCACAGTCTCTTAGGTCCGGCGTCTCTGCTCGTTGTCATAGCTATCTCTGCCGCCTCCGCGCGAGCCCAGACGCCTGCACCCGCTGTACCCGACTGGGCGCAGCCAAGCTCCCCCACCCACGTCCAGGTGCCCCCACCAACTGACTTTCACCGCCCCAGCAGAACCTCCAATACACCCATCGGCATCTTTGAAGGACAATCCGACATCGGTGCCGCAGTCGTTCCCGGCAGCTCCACGTACGACGCAGCCACCGGGCAATACACCATCAACTCCGCCGGTTATAACATCTGGTACACCCGCGACGAGTTTCGTTATCTCTGGAAGAAGATCTCCGGCGACGTCTCCCTCGCCGCCGACGTCACTTTCCCAGATGCGAAAGGCTATGATGACCGCAAAGCCGTCCTGATCATTCGGCAGAGCCTCGACGACGACTCCAAGGAGGCGATGCTCGGCGAACACGGCGTCGGCATGATCCACCTCGCCGACCGCCCCGACAAAGGCGCCTCCATGACCGATATGCAGTACCGCTTCGGTGGAACCCTCGCTGGCGTCAAAGCCAGGCGCGTCGGCATTGAAAAGCATGGAGACTCCATCTCTATCTTCATCAGCCTCAAGGGCGAACCCCTCCACCAGTTCGGCCCACCGGTCACGCTCCACTTTGACGGACCGTTTTACGTCGGCATCGGCTTCTGCTCGCACCTTCCAGCCAAACCCGACACTGCCGTGCTCTCCAACGTCCTTCTCGAAAACGCGGCCGGCAAAGTGCGCTAATCTCAACGACCGCCGATCGAACGGCCAACGTGAATCACGATTCGCCGTCGCCATCGCTTCATCGCCATACGCCTTCCATCCCGGAAGAGGAGTGCATCTAACATGAACGTTCTCTCGACCCATCTGCGATCCTCCTGCAACCGCACCGTGATCGCGTTCCTTCTCCTTACTGCCGCTCTCTCTGCACAGATCTCTCCCGCTCACGCGCAAGGTTCCGAGCCACACCTTCGCAGCCGCGTCTTCATCTACGACATGCACGACAGCTCGTCGCATCTCGTCTACACAGCCGACACCATCTGGGAAGCGCCCAACTGGTCGCCCGACGGAAAATACCTCATCGCCAACTCCGGCGGCGGTATCTACAAGTTTGTCCTCAAGCAGGACGGAACCGCCGAGCCGCAAAGGCTCGCCCTCACGGACGACTATCGATGCAACAACGACAAGGCACTCTCGCCCGACGGGCAGAAGCTCGCCTTCTCCGCCTCCACCGCCGCCAGCAAAGGCTCCCAGGTCTTTCTCGCCGACGCCGACGGCAACAAAGTCAAACTCATGGCCTCTCAGTCACCCAGCTACTTCCACGGCTGGTCTCCAGACAACAAGACCCTTGCCTTTGTCGCTCAGCGCAACGGCAGCGGCCAATACGACATCTACGCGATGCCCGCGGCAGGCGGACCAGAAACCCAACTTACCTCGAACATCCATCAGGATGATGGCCCCGACTACTCCCCCGACGGCAAATGGATCTACATCAACTCCGATCGCTCCGGCAAACAAGCCATCTGGCGCTTCCCCGCGACTGGCGCAGGCCACAACGACGAAAAGGCGCAGATGGTCGTCAACGATGCTCTCGAAGATTGGTTTCCGCACATCTCGCCCGACGGTAAAAAGATGGTGTACATCGGCTATCCTGCCGGCACCCCCACACATAACCCACGCACCGTCCACATCGAACTCAAGCTCGCCGAAGTGAACCGCGGCAAGGTCTCCGCTCCGAAGAAGACCCTCGTCGAGTCCATCGGCGGCCAGGGCACGATGAACGTCAACTCCTGGGCTCCAGACTCCATGCGATTCGCCTACGTCACCTACGAAGCTCTGCCCTAGACATACTCTAGACACCAGCTGTCGTTATTCCTTTACCTGTAGAACGCTCTTTCTGAATTTGAACAGGTTAGGCGATTCATTAAGCCACGGAATTGTGCCGTAAGCTGTAGAAATATTCCTTGACCTAGAACAATTGGTTATGCGATTTTTCGCGGCGGCGGCGGCTTCGAAGCCGGATATCGAGTCCAGGAGCGATGCCAACTGGCGGATTGCAATCGAGCAAGCCGCAGCGCTCGAAGGGCTGCTTTTGGGCAGATGTTATTCTCTTTGCTGCACACCGGTCTCGAGGCCGAATGGCATTCCAGGAAAAAGCGGCGAGATCGGAACCCCGTACTTCGGGAAGCGCTGGATTTCTACTGGTAAAGGAATTTCTACAGCTTAGGGAATAATTCGAGGCTCAAAAGGGCACCTTTCTACAGGTAAAGGAATAACGACAGCCGCGGGCGACGCCGTCGCATGGCAAAACGCTTGCAATCCTGTCAGCGTTGTCGTGCCATACCATCGTGCCATCGGATCGGATGGTTCACTCACAGGCTATGGAGGCTGCATTGCGCAAATCATGGGGTTGTCGCCCACCCGTCCCAAATCAGAATTTCGGTTGCGGCACTCATTTCGATCGTGTCCGTGCGAGCAAGCACACGGTTGACGTCGCTGCAGTTGCGAGGGTAGGTTACTTGGCTTGTTTGGCGGCGTAGGCTGTGGGAGTGATCTCGGCCAGAGTCTGTATGGAGCGGTTGGTGAGGCCCGGCAGCACGTCGGCGAGGTACGTTCGGATAGGCAGGCCAAGGCGTCTGCAGCTCTCGACGACCGAGAAGATCGCGGCGATTCTGGGGCCAGCCTCTTTGCTTCCCAGATGCAGCCAGTTTTTTCGTCCGATGGCTATGGGGCGCATGGAGTTCTCTGCGAGGTTGGTGGACAGCTCCAGTTCTGGATACTTGAGGAAAAGCGTCAGCTTGGTCCAGAACGACAGCGTATAGTTGGCCGCCTGACCAGCAGCGCTCTTGGGCAGGAGCTTCTTTTGCATGAGCAGCATTTCAGCGCGCAACTGCTCCAGCAGGCGCGGCGCACGTTGTTGCCGCAGCGCATCGCGCTGCGCATGATCCATGCTCTTCTCCCGCGCCTCGCGGTCGATGCGGAACAGATCGTCCATCAAGGCCACGATGCTGGCCGAGTCGGCGTCCTTCGGATTCAACTTGACCGCATCGACGAACTTGCGACGCGCGTGCGCGAGACAGCAGGCATGCACCATCTTCCCGCTCACGACCTTGTTGTAAGCTGCATATCCGTCGGTTTGGAGTAGCCCCTGAAAAGACCCAAGGAACAGCTTCGGTCCATGGCTGTCGCGACCCATTCGAAAATCGAAGACGACGCCTTTGCCAGGCGAACCGTATTGCCATAGGTAGGCTTGATGATTTCGTCCGCGTTTGTCGTGTGGTTGCACGCCAACCGGCGTTTCGTCCGCCTGGATGTAGGTGCCAGCCAGTAACTCGCGCTTCATCGCCGAGGCGATCGGCAGCAGCAGCTCGCCGACGCGCATCACCGCGTCATCAAGGGTCGATAGCGCGATCTCAAGACCCGCATCGCGCCGAAGCATAGCCTGTTGCCGATAGATCGGCAGCGCGTTGCAGTACTTGGCCACAACGAGGTCAACGATCACCCGATCCGAGAGCAACGACTTGGGCACGATGCGTTCCGGCACCGCGGCCGTCTGGACGCCCTGCTCTTCGCAGCGCTTGCATGCGCGCTTCTCGCGCTTGATGACCGTAACGAAGTACTCCGCGGGACGGACATCGAGCACTTCGGTCTCTTCGTAACCGATCACCGTCGTCTCTTTGCCACACTGGCCACAGGTGCATTGCTCGGCCGCGCAGGCAACGATCTGCTCGACGCGCTCAAGGTGTGCTGGCAGCGTCTGACGACCGGGATGCTTGCGGCGTGGCTTGCTCTCAGGTTTGTCTTCCGTGGGCGGCACGATGGGCTCGCGCTCGCTCTCGGCGTCGATCTCCTCGCTTGAGACACCTGGCTCCAGATCAAGCAACTCCAGTTGAAAATCGCTCAGCGTCTCGCTGCGCTTGCCGTATTTCGCGATCCGTTGCAGACGAAGACGTTCTTCAAGAAGCTGGATCTTCAACTGCGCATACGCGAGCGCACGATCTTTTGCACCCAGCTGCTGCTCTTTTGCTTCCAGCTGCTGTTGCAACTGCGCGATGATGGCGGCAGCGACGGGATCGGTGGGCGTTGGCATGATCGATTGTGCAAGCGTGCTCACCATGTCTCGTTTTTAACAGATGGCGCTGTGGATATGCATCGAAATTCCCAGTGTTCATGCGCTTTTTCGCGCCTCTTTTGATTCCCCTCCAGGCGCCTTGCGATACCACTTGCGTTCGCGTGTCTGAGTAAGATCGATGCCCCCGATCAACAGCGCAAACTGCTCTCGACTCAACTGCACCTTGCTGCCTTCGGCCTCTGGCCAACGCAGTGTGCCGCCCTCCATTCGCCTGGAACAGACCCATATACCGGAACCATCGAAGAAGACCAGCTTGAGTCGATTGCGCCGTGCATTCGCGAAAAGAAAAATGTGTCCGCTGGTCGGGTCGCACTCCAAACGATCACGGATCAGACCTTCAAGGCCATTGAAGCCCTTGCGCATATCCGTCGCGCCGGAAGCAACGTAGATGCGCGTCGCCGCGCCCATCGCAAACATCGGACTATGCCTCCAGCACCGCGACAAGTCGCTGGAGGAGCGCCGTGTCGAAGCCGGCTCCCACCACGATCCGGCGTCCGTTCGCCAGCTCGACCCGCAGCATCGAATCGTTTCCCGGCGACATGATTAACTCCACAGGCAGCAGGCGTGGCGTCGTCTGCAACGGTGCGCGCTGCTTGCGGAGATGGTAGTCCAGCGTCTTGACCGAGACGCCCCGCTCTACACAGAACACATTCCGCTTCTTACCGCTCTGCTGGTACTCCTCAACGATTCCCGCCCACTCCGCAGGGCTCCGACGCACATACTGTCCAACTACTCTCGATTCCGTCATTCCCCGATGACAACAGGTCCTGCTCAGTAAAAAAAGATGTAGTTAGCCGGACGGACACTCCTGATCCGCAGGTTGTTGATCGATCGACGACAATTTTCGGCGTCTTCGGACTAAACCTTCAGGTTGAGACGACCACGATGTCTTCAGCCGATGAGAGCGAAAACAACGGAGACTCTTAGCGGACACATTATCCGCTGCGCATTCCGTAATCGAGCGTAGTCAAAGGTTATCTGCATATAGATATAGAAAACGGCTGCGCGCTAAGCCTCATAATAGGCAAGCTACA
>DATAQX010000594.1:0-4236 GCA_036264455.1 Silvibacterium sp.
CAGCCAGACCACAGTGAAAGAGCTTGGGGCGCAGCGCATTATTCCCCAGCCGATTGCATCGCAAATAGGTCCCGGCGGTATCACCTATACGTTTTCCGCGGCAGGCTCTCCGGCCACTGCGAGTATTGCCATGCAACCCAGTTTCCCCGGCGTACACCACATAGAACTTCGGGTACTCGGTTCTGAACCGGTTGGCGCAACCATTGTCGTTCTTCCCTGAGTCTCATGGCCACTCTTTTGCATGCCGTCGCCGGTTACTTTGTTCTCCTGCTTACTATCCGTTTGCTCACGCGACGTCCCGGATCCCAGCTAACTCTCTTTGAATTCGTGCTGGTGTTTCTCATGGGCGGCATCATCATCGCTTCCACTATGGGGAACGACCGCTCCCTCACGAACTCCACCTGCGCCGTCGTCATGGTGGGACTTCTTCATCGCGTCGTCTCTTATACCCGAATGCGCTGGAGCCGCGTCGGCCGGTTGATCGATGGTGTACCGCTTGTCATCTACAAGGGCGGTGACTGGCAGCAAGAGATCATGCGGGAGATGAGAATCGCTCCTGAGGATGTGCTCGCGGCCGCACGGACCAAGGGGTACCGCGGTCTTGACGATATTGACTACGCCATCCTAGAGCGCAATGGCCAGATCAGCATTCTCTCGAAACCTGAGAAGACATAATCTACGATCCCTACGTTCAAAGGACGCCATGTCCAGCTCCGCTCGCACGATCCCCAACGGCCAGACGCTTCAGACCAAAATCCCGGCCCGCCTGGACCGCCTTCCCTGGTCAGGCTGGCATCTCCGCATTCTCACCGCACTCGGAACATCGTGGCTGCTGGACGGGCTAGAGGTCACGCTGGTGGGCTCTCTCGCCGGCATTCTCACCTCGCCCAACGGCCTTTCGCTCACTGACGCGCAGGTCACTGCCGCTGCTACCACCTATCTGGCGGGCGCCGTTTTTGGCGCTCTTCTTTTTGGCTACCTCACGGACCGCCTCGGCCGCAAGCGTCTCTTTCTCGTCACTGTGGCCACCTATTCCCTCGCTACGCTGGCCAGCGCATTTTCCTGGAGTTTCTGGTCCTTCGCAATCCTTCGGGCGCTGACAGGAGTCGGCATCGGAGGCGAATACGCTGCCATTAATTCCGCCGTAGACGAGCTGATTCCCGGACGGGTTCGGGGGACCGTCGACCTCATCGTGAACGGCACCTTCTGGATCGGCGGGGCCGTCGGCTCACTTACCGCAATCTATCTTCTGAGCGGGAAAGCCATCGGCGGAGACCACAGCTGGCGCTTCGCTTTCGGCATCGGCGGTGTGCTCGGCATAGTCATCTTCCTGCTTCGGCTTTCTGTTCCGGAGAGTCCACGCTGGTTGATGCTTCGCGGCCAGGAGCAGTTGGCCGATGAGCTGGTATGCGATATCGAAGCGAAGGCATCCCGTAATAGGACGGATTCACTCCCTCAGCCAGAAGGAGATTCGCTGAAGATCACGGTGCGCGACCACACGCCCTGGCGCGAGATCTTCAGCAACATGCTTGGCGAGAATCGGCAACGCACCTATCTCGGGCTCATCCTGATGGTGTCCCAGGCATTCTTCTTCAATGCCGTCTTCTTCAGCTATGGACTGGTTGGTAAAACGTTTTTCCACATCAGCGACAGGCAGATCCCGTGGCACCTGCTCCCATTTACCATCGCCAGCTTCCTCGGTCCGCTCAGCATCGGGCGTCTATTCGATACCGTCGGTCGCAAAAAAATGATCGCCATCACGTACGGCGCGGCCGGCCTTCTACTGGCCGGTACGACGATTCCCTTCGCAACCGGACATATCGGCGCCAGAGGAGTTGGTATCTCTTTCAGCATCATCTTCTTTATCGCGTCATCCGCTGCGAGCGCCGCATATCTGACCGTCAGTGAGATCTTTCCGCTTGAACTTCGCGCTTTCGCCATTGCCGTTTTTTATGCTCTCGGCACGCTCGTCGGCGGCGTAGGAGCGCCGTTGCTCTTCGGCCTGCTCATTCAAACCCACTCTCGAACTCTGCTCGCGCTCGGCTACGGGCTCGGAGCGCTGCTCATGATCATTGCCGCGATTTGCGAAACTAGCTTCGGTGTGGAGGCCGCGGGAAAGTCATTGGAAGCCGTATCCAAGCCCCTCCAGAGCAATTGACACAATACTCGGGGTAGTAACTGCTTTTCAGCTTCATTCTCCCTCGCGCCACAGCGGGAACGCAGAGGGAAGGGTTAGTCGAAGGCATGCCATTGATCGTGAGCCAGAGCGCAGAGAAGCCCATCAGAACGTGAAGACTGCAAAGAGCGGTGGTTTGTTCACCCGATCAATGGGCTTGTGAAGATGCCGCACCTTAGCAGCAATCCCTCGAACGAATATCAGTGTCTAACTGGGTTGATACATGACCGACCGTTGCACGGTCGCCTGGTAACGGCTCGGAGTGATCAAAACTATTAGCATTCTCTAAAACCGCTATCGGAGCACTTCCTCATGACGGGCGCAATGCGCTTCATGGACAACTTTCAAGTCATTGGATGTGAAATTATGATTCGACCGTGCTTTCTCGTTATCGACCAGGAACACCCGGGCAGTATTTCTACTCGTAAACTCGTCATCGAGACAGCGAAACTTAATGTCATCACCGCGTACAGCGGCGCGGAAGCTCTCGAGACCCTGGTCAAATTTCCTGGCGTCGACGCCGTTGTTCTTGATGCCGGCATCCGGGATCTTCCGTGCACAGCGCTCGTGAAGCAGATCAAGCAACGTCAGCCGCGCATGCCCGTCATTATCGCCGGCACTCTTGGGTATGACTATTGTCCCGGAGCGGATCACTATCTCGAAGCATTTGATCCCAACAAGTTGCTGAAACTTCTCCAGGAGCTTGAGGCGGAGAAAACGACTGAGATTTTGCAAAAAGATGCAAAGCTCAGCGCCCCTTAAACGTGACGCAGAGCATAGTGACTTCGTCTAAAAAGAGTCCCTCCCCAGGAGCTTCTTACGAGCGTATCGTTTATTTAGTCGAGTAGGTTTTGATAAATCAAGTTGTTGATGGCCTTAACGGCCCGCTATTAGGCTGCGCGAGGTTGACTGGCGCGCCATCTTGATCGTAAGTTGTCCGGATCTAACCGCTTGGACGATGAAGGATTATCGATGATGAACTTCGATGGGGCAATTCTCGCTCATGCCGATTGAATGTGTCCATGCCTCTACTTGATGCCGATGCCAACACATGAACCAAGTCAGAGGCATTAGAACGTTCAAGCCAAAAGAGGCTTCAGATACGAAGCTGTTCGGCTTTCTAACGCATCGGATATTTCCATCGGTGTCCCAGAGGCGACCACGCGCCCACCTTCATTCCCCGCGCCCGGACCAATATCCATAACCCAGTCGCTGGCGGCGACGACGCGCATGTCGTGCTCGACCACGATCACTGTATTCCCCGCCTCGACAAGCAAATCCAGTTGCCCCATCAGTCTGTCGACGTCGGCTGCGTGCAATCCAGTCGTTGGTTCGTCCAGAATATAGAGCGTGGTGCCGCGGTGTATTCGTTGTAGCTCGGTCGCGAGTTTGATCCGTTGCGCCTCGCCGCCGGAGAGTTCAGTCGCAGGTTGACCGAGTCGCAGGTAGCCGAGTCCGACTTCCCGTAATGCTTCGATGGAACGGAGGAGCGGTGGTTCGTCCGCAAAAAAGTCCCACGCTGCGTTCACCGTGAGGTCTAGTACATCGGCGATGTTCTTGTCCCGATATTGAATCTCCAGGGTCTGGGCGTTGTACCGAGTTCCATGGCATGTCTGGCAGGGTGCATACACACTGGGAAGAAACAGCAATTCCACGCATACGAACCCTTCTCCCTTGCAGGTTGGGCATCGCCCTTTGGCAACATTGAAGGAAAATCGTCCGGCGTCATAACGGCGAGAGCGGGCTATCTTCGTTTGAGCAAATAACTCGCGTACGTGATCGAACAATCCGGTATAGGTAGCGAGGTTCGAACGAGGGGTGCGTCCGATAGGCGTTTGATCTACGCGCACCAGACGCTTGATGCTTTGCATGCCGCCGACGATCTGGCCGCCTGTAAATTCCACAGGCGCCGTTTCCAACCCTTCGACCTCGTGCTCCTCGGAGGCAAGCGGATCGCCAAGTTGCACCGCGACTAATTCGACCAGCGCCTGACTTACCAGGCTGGACTTGCCCGAACCGGAAACGCCCGTCACTGTGGTGAAAACTCCCAGTGGAAACGC
>DATAQX010000015.1:0-8211 GCA_036264455.1 Silvibacterium sp.
CCTTGCGGGCGGCTTCACGCGCGCGGGCGGCCTCAATCGCTTTGTTGATGATCTTTTTGGCGACGGGCGGATTCTGCTCAAGGAACATGCCGAGCTTCTCGTTGACCAGTGCCTGCACGGTGCCGGCGATGTCGGAATTCAGCTTGCCCTTGGTCTGGCCTTCGAACTGCGGCTGCGAAAGCTTGACGCTGATGACTGCAACGAGGCCTTCGCGTACGTCGTCTCCGGAGAGATTTTCTTTTACGTCCTTGAAGAGGCCGAGTTGCTGGCCGGCGGAGTTGATGGTGCGTGTAAGCGCGGTCTTGAATCCGGACAAATGCGAGCCGCCGTCAACTGTGTTGATATTGTTGGCGAAGCAGAAGACCGTCTCCGAATAGCTGTCGTTGTACTGGAGCGCGATCTCCATATCGACGCCATCGCGCAGCCCTTCCATCACGATCGGCTTATCGTGCAAAACCTGTTTGCCGCGGTTGATGTGCTTGATGAACTCGGCGATGCCGCCGGCATACTTGAACTCGGTGCGTTTGGCTTCGCCGGTTTTGGCGTCGGTGGTGCGCTCGTCGGTGAGCGTGATCTCAAGGCCCTTGTTCAGGAAGGCAAGCTCACGCAGCCGCTGTGCCAGGGTGTCGTAGTTGTACTCCGTAACGGTGAAGATGGATCGATCGGGCAGGAAGTGGACCTTTGTTCCGCGCCTCTTCGTGGTGCCCGTCTGGCGCAGCTTCGAGATGGGAATACCACGCGCGTAATCCTGTTCGTATGTGTGCTCGCGCCAGATTTCGACATCGAAGGCTTCGCTCAGGGCGTTAACACAGGAGACGCCCACTCCGTGCAGACCGCCGGAGACTTTGTAAGTGGAGGCGTCGAATTTTCCGCCTGCATGGAGCTTGGTAAGCACGACCTGAACGGCCGGCATCTTCTCGCCATTGTCTAAAGTCATTTCGTCGACAGGAATGCCGCGGCCGTCATCGATGACGGTGATGGAGTTATCAATGTGGATGATGACGTCGATCTTGTTCGCATAACCGGCCAGCGCCTCATCGACAGAGTTGTCGACCACCTCATAAACCAGGTGATGCAGTCCCATCTCGCCGGTCGAACCGATGTACATGGCAGGTCGTAGCCGCACGGCTTCCAGCCCTTCGAGGACTTTGATGTTGTCGCCGGTATAGCTGCCATTCGGTTTGCCGTTGGGGGACGAAGCGGCCTCAGCGAAGGCTAGGGTTTCCGTGGAATCGAGCTCTTTTAGTGGCATGGAACTCCGGTGAGCGAAACCTGAGAGCGCTCCGGAACCGGGGCGGTTCGCGTGGAATAAAGGCTTGAAAGCGAACGGGTTTCAGCTCATTGATCTTAGGTTCAGTATAACACGCAGAGGGCATTGAAAGGGTGGGAAACGGGGTTCCGGGAGGGGAATTTCGAAGCCCTGATGATAACCGGTCAGTCATCACGATGACCTCGGTAACGCGATAGTTTAATACTCTCTATAGTAGTTGAAAATATTAGACTTATCGCGTATTTCGACGATACTCTAAATTGTAAGGAATTGCTAGACAAATTTTTGCGATATTTCCCCGGAGTTACTAACTATGAAACTCGTAATCCGTGCTTCCATTCTTTGCCTGGCCATCACCGGTGCTATCGCCGGAGTTGCCTCCAGCCACTCTGCCAAAGCGCAGACCGTTACCATGAGCCACCAGGCGGTCAGCGGGGCCATGCCTGCTCCGGTCTGTGAGCCCGGAACCCCCTGCAAACTTCATGGCCGCTAAGCGATTTTTAACACGAAGGTTGTACGTAAACGGTTAACTGTCGCATTGAGATGTTCTCCGATTGGGGCTATTCTTATCCCTGAATCGGGTGAACGTTATGCAATGGACCGCCGTGTCTATGGACATCCTGGAGTTCGCTGAACCTGTATTGATCTGGCTTGCGTTAACCTTATTCCTGAAGTCGGGAATGTCCAAGCGCTTCCCGGCAATGATGGGTTACCTTGGCCTGCGTGCTGTTTCCGCACTAGTCTTGGTGATCATCCTGAATCTGCACCGCTTCGTTCCCATCCAGAACACGTTGCAGTACTCGGTGTATTTCTATACCTACTGGTCCGTCTACATTCTGAGTGCGATCGCAATCTTCTTTGTCATTCAGGAGATTTTCTGCCATGTTACGGAACCCGTTCCCGGCATTCGCCGCTTTGGGCTCATTGCTTTCCGCTGGGTCGCTATCATTTCCGTCATCATCTCCGTCGGCTCTGCCTTCCCGCTGAAGGGAGTGGGTTCGGGCCTGATGTCGATCGGGTTTCAGGTGATGCGTTGTGTCAGTATCCTTGAACTTTGCCTGCTTGCCTTCCTGGCGCTATCCATTCATCGCCTGGGACGTTCCTTCCGCAGCATAGCCTTTGGCATCGCCCTGGGGTTTGGACTTCAGGCTGCGATGGAACTGATCCTCTCCGAGGTAGCGACGCGGAGCTCCACATTGGATGTGAACGTAAACCTCGCTCTTCAGATTGTTATCACCTGCGTTCTTGTTGGCTGGATCACCTACTTCCTGCTGCCGGAGCCGGCGATGGAGCGTGAGACCATTACGCTGCCTGTTTCTTCGCCCCTGATCCGCTGGAACGAGATCGCCAGTGCACTGGGCCACAGCACCCCTCATGTTGCTGTGGGCGCATCACGAGCCACCTTCCTGCAGGATGTCGAGCAAGTCGTGGATAAGGTGCTCACAAAGAATTCCATCAGTGTAAACAGCTAAGCAATGAATCAGAAAAAGCAAAAGCCCCGAGCCAATCGGGGCTTTTGCTTTGGAGGATAGGTCCAGCTTCAATGAAGGAGCTGAGCGGTCAGCCTCGCTCGTCAATCGCACGGGACGCTCCCGTACGAGGTGAAAACGCCGCTCGGGCGCCGGGTTTCAGCCTTACTGGGCGACAGGCTCAACAGCGACAAAACGGCCTGCGCGTCCCCGATCGACGAACTTGACGCGGCCGTCGATTTTCGCGAAGAGCGTGTCGTCGCTGCCGCGGCCGACATTCAGGCCAGGCTTGAGCGGTGTTCCACGTTGCCGAACAATGATGGAGCCCCCGGTGACCAGCTGGCCGCCGAAAGCCTTCACTCCGAGCCGCTGAGCATTTGAATCGCGGCCGTTTTTCGAACTGCCAAGACCTTTTTTGTGTGCCATTTCTTCAATCCTTCGTGACGGCCCGGGGGCCAGTCAAATCTTTGAGCGCTACTTCTCTGCGCCGTAAGTGTTTCCGTCCACCTCGATCGAGTCGATTCGGACCTGGGTGTAATCCTGGCGATGGCCCTGCATTTTCTTGTACTGCTTCTTCCGCTTGTAGTGGAAGACCAGAATTTTGTCGCCGCGGCCTTCGTTCACAACGGTGCCGACAACCTTCGCCGAAGAGGGCTTGGCCAGCGATCCGGCGTCGCTTCCGGAGACAGCCAGGACTTCACCGAACTCGATCGCGCCGTTCGCATCAGCAGTGGCCTTTTCGATTTTGACAACGTCGCCCGGGGCGACACGATATTGCTTCCCACCGGTACGGATGACCGCGTACATAGTTCCTCCGGCGTTCACTGTGGCGAACGCGAATCTTAATCCAAGGCTGGGCGGATATATGCTCGCTCTGACGCGGTGCGCTCAAACTCAAATCCATTTCAGAGTAAGGCAGCAGGTGGAGCGACAGGCAAAATCGCCAAACTAGTCAATTTTACCGGTGATACCTGTCGAGGTCAATTCCTTCCTGCATAAAAGCAGCATTTAGTTGCTGTGGTGCAGTGAAATGGGCTACACTATAAATTCGGCGCCAGGGTGGTCTTCCGCCTGTCTATCCGCCCTCTTTCTCCCGGCCAGTTCTTGGCATCGGGGAGAATTTTGACGGGCCTGGTCAGCACGAACAATTCAGGTTTTGGAGTTTTGTCATGGCTCATGTCTGTCAAATCTGCGGCAAAGGCCCGCAGTTCGGAAATAACATCTCGCATGCGCATAACGTTACTCGCCGGCGCTGGAGCGTAAACCTTCGTCCGGTGAAGGCCAAGGTCGAGGGCGGCGCAAAGAGAATGCGCGTTTGCACCAGCTGCATTAAGAGCGGTAAGGTCGCCAAGGCCTGAGAGCGTATGGA
Organism: Silvibacterium sp.; assembly: GCA_036264455.1. Classification (GTDB taxonomy): domain Bacteria; phylum Acidobacteriota; class Terriglobia; order Terriglobales; family Acidobacteriaceae; genus Silvibacterium. The sequence continues at coordinate 4,109 of DATAQX010000015.1, forward strand.
AAACCGATTCCAATCCTCCAGGACCCCCAACCGGTAAATATCAGCTCATCTAAAAACGGCCCGCAGCTTTCTCTGCCAATGCGTGCGTCCTTGATTCTCCTCATGCAGGAAAATCAAAGCGTTACGTGATGGTATAGAGAGGCGCGAACTCGGGTACCCCAGCGGTCCGTCCGGCGATCCAGCGCAGGACGTATACCTCGGCCGGTTCGGTCAACGTGTGGGTCAGAGCGTTTGGGATGACTTCCAGGAGAATATGGGCTGCCGGATCCCTGTAATAGTCCATATCCGGTTCAAGCATCACGCAATTGACGCCTCCGATGATGGCCTTGTCATTCTCGTGGAAGGTGAGTTGCACATTGGCTTCGCCAAACTGAATCTGCTTCCAGCTGGACGTCGCGCCGGGATGCAGGAGTCCGGGATCAATCTCTACGGCAAATTTGCCTGCTGCAGCAGCAATCTTGACCTGGTCGATAAGGGCGACATCGCACCAGGCAAAGAAGCGGTCCTGCGCGGGAGCATAAGAACCATCCCAGCGCAGCTGCTTAATGTAGTCGAGCGGAGTGCCTTGTGAGAGGGGAATCTGATTCATAGCCTCGCTGAGGTTGAGAAGGCAGGCGAGAGGCTTTTCCTCCTCCAGAAGATCGTCATACCGCTGTTCACCCGTGGTGTCGTCCACATCTGAACCTATGAATGGATACGTGGTCTTCACTACGGGCCACGGAGCAGTAGCAAAGTTGAAGCCGGGATCGTCGCGGATGAGCATGATATCCAGCGTCCGAATATATGAATTAGAGAGTTTGACGGGCACAAAGCCTGCCTGCTTATGGCCTTCGCATGAAACCAGCACGCTATAGTTGTCGCCGAAGTTGTCGAAGAACGGCAGATCAAACGTGATGTCATTTTGCGGGTAGTATTGCCAGAGCTGTTGTGTCTGGTTGCCGTCTACGATCCGTACAAGGAATTGAGCAGGTGCTGTGAACGGCTGGCGCGTGCCATCAAAGATGCGAAGACGCAGTTTGCTCATAAGCTCACCCACGTGGACGGGATAGCCGAAACTTCGGCCCACTCCCATCGAGAGGCATTCTAACCAACGTGTTCTCCGCGAACATCCGCCTTGGCAATAAAATTCCGTTACATTCCAACAGACAAGTCGAAATCTGTTGAATATGCATTTTTGGGCACATTGTTGTCTTGCAGTTTGAAAGCTGGACTCGTGTCTCAACAAGTTTCTATTCGTTAAGCCATAGTCGGAAGGTTCGGAGCCATATGTTTCTGGTCTTCGGATTGTCCGTTAGCCTCGCGGTGAAAGGGTGATTGCTTTGCGAATGTTCGCGAGTTGTGCGCTGTCGTCCAGGCGAACACCATCTGCGCTACGCTCGACGCCTAATTCTTTCCACAATCCATCGAGATCGACAGGCTTCGGCGTGTCGCGCATCTGGTTGTAAAGCTCTGTCAGCACATGGGTGCCAGTCGCCTGGTCTCCGACGGCGAGTGCCTTCGTGATAGGCCAGTCCTGGTCAATGGTCCCCCCAGCGGCAACGATTGCGCGGAGCGCATCCTGAAGCCCTTTCTGGTTGTGCGTCTGCTTCCGGATCATGACATCGGCCAGCAGGCAGAATTGGGCGCCGCCCCAGTAGGTTCGCCCCCAGGTATGGGTCTGATCAAGGCCGCGGTCAAAGGCCTGCGGATTGCCGTGCGGCATGTCGCGGGCCATATCGCTCCAGATTTTCTCGGGTCGCAGCAGCCCGTTTTGCACGCGCGCGATAGGTTCCACGTAGACTGACAGTCCCTCTTCGATCCAGTGGTGTTCGTCGGCCATGGAAGGAAAGGCAGTGTGAATCAGTTCGTGGGTCATCATCCAATCGTCGTCGAGATCCTGTTGCGTGGTGTGCTGGCCAACGTGAATCCGCGTGAATGCCGGAAACCCCGCAACGTCTCCCCAGGTTGTACCCCGGTCTATGCCGCGGTCGCCGGGTACAAACTCGACTAGGATACGATCCCTCGGAACGGGAAATCTGCCGTAGTAAACGGCAACGGATTTGGCGGCATTCTCGATCCATCGCACGATGCGATCAGGAGGAAGATCGGTCGTTCCCGGCCCAAAGTCGACCTGAATCGATGATCCGCCAATGTGGAGTGTCCGCGAGGTAGCAACGGGTGCAGACCATGGCGCAAACTGCGGCGCTGGAAATGCAGCGTCTACGCAAGGGGGAAGGAGAAGAATAACGGGGAATAAAAGGAAAAGGCGGCGAAGGAGATAACTCACACCGCCGCCTCGTGTGGTCACTTCAGGACTTCGCCTTTTCGAAGTTCAATGCGCCTGAGTTGATGCAATAACGCAGACCAGTCGGCTTGGGACCGTCCGGAAAGACGTGGCCCAGATGCGCACCGCAACGCGCGCAGGTGACTTCCACGCGGCGCATGCCATAGCTGTTGTCCTCGTGCTTTTCGACGGAGTTGGGGCTCACAGGCTCCCAGAAGCTTGGCCAGCCAGATCCGGATTCGAACTTCTCGTCCGACTTGAAAAGCTCTGCATCGCAGGCCACGCAGCGGTAAATTCCATCGTCGTGGTTGCGATAGAGCGCGCCTGAAAACGCGGGCTCGGTGCCCTTTTCCCTCGTGATGTGATATTGCTCGGGCGTGAGCTGCGCCCGCCACTCCTCGTCTGTCTTATGGACTTTTTCTACCTTGGTCTCAGTCATTGCGTTCTCCATTCATTGGATGTAGCTCGGTCCCAATCCGTTACAGGCGGGCAATCACTTCAATCTCTACCAGTGCGTCTTTCGGCAATCGGGCAACCTCGACGGTTGACCGGGCTGGTGCGACCACGCCTTCGGGTGCAAGATGTATGCCGTAAATAGCATTCATGGCCGCGAAGTCATTCATATCTTTGAGAAAGACGACAGTCTTGACAACGCGCGAAAGGTCCGTCCCGGCGGACTCCAGAATTGCCTTGAGATTTTCGAGAACCCGCGTGGTCTGTTCGGTAATGCCGCCTGTGACGATCTGTCCGCTGGCCGGGTCCAGAGCAACCTGGCCGGAAGTATAAAGAAAATCGTCCACACGGACGGCCTGGGAGTAAGGTCCGATGGCGGCAGGAGCGTTAGGAGTGGAGATGGGGGTTTTAGTCGAGCTCATGCAGAGATTGTGCTTGGAAGGGTGCGGCTGAGGCAAATGCCGGGGTATTGGCTCGTTACAGCTTTTGCGATCTCTGTACTTCGCGGACGCCGGGAACGCGGCGCAGACCTTGCACCAGGCGCGTCAAGTGCCGAACGTCTTCGGTTTCGACTACGAACTCGACGATGGCCTCGTCATTCGGACCGGGCCGCGAGTCGACGGTGCGGATGTTGGTGTTTTCGTCGCTGATGATGGCAGTCAGCTCCTTGAGCATGCCGGTCCGGTCATCGCAGAAGATCGTCAACTTTACCGGATAGGTCGCACGGCGTCCGGCTGCTTCTTCGGCTGGCCGGGCCCATTCAACAGAAACGCGGCGGTCAGACTCGTACAGCAGATTCTGTACGTTGGGACAGCTGCGCGCATGCACGGCGACCCCTTTGCCGCGCGTGACGTAGCCGATGATCTCCTCGCCGCGAATTGGATTGCAACATCGTGCACGGTAGACGAGCAGCTCATTCTGGCCTTCGACCTGGAGCGAGTCGGTATTGCTTGACAGAGAGACGCGCTTGACCGTGTCGGAAACACCGGCGTCACTGGAATGCTCGTGCTCGGCGCCCGGCTGGCTGGCGAGGCCTGGGCTGAGGCGGTTGAGCACCTGGCGTGCGGAATATTTGCCGAAGCCAATAGCAGCCATCAGATCGTTTGGCGTGGCCAGGCTATATTCGGCAGCAATGCGCGCGTAGTCCGACTCCTCGAACTTCGAGAGTCCTGTCTTGTACTTGCGCGCTTCGCGTTCGAGCAGCTTACGACCGATTTCAATGGCGCGCTCGCGCTGATGCTCGTTCAGCCAGTGCTTGATCTTGTTACGGGCGCGCGCGCTCTTCACAAAGCTCAGCCAGTCGCGGCTGGGCGTGTGACCGTTCTGCGTAACCACTTCAACAATATCGCCATTGCGCAGCTTTGAGCGAAGGGGAACGATACGGCCA
>DATAQX010000016.1:0-3703 GCA_036264455.1 Silvibacterium sp.
TCGGGGTTCGCGGCTGCCTGGGCTGCACTCCAGGCTGCCGGACTCCAGTTGGCCCACTGGTGGGGGACATTGCCGCCTGAGTTGAAGGCCGGATTGGTGTTCCCGCCCGTGCTCCCTCCGAACGGCTCACGGAGAAGCGAATAGCGAATACCATATTCGATCGTGATATTACGCCTGATCTTCCAGGTGTCGCCGAAGTACGGCTCGATATCGCGCCACCGGACATCGGCGATCCCGTCGATGCTGTTTTCGGTAACGGCTGAGAATACCTGCGCATTAGGACCGGTGCCCGGGAGAAGTACGTTGGCCAGGTTGTTGCCGGTTGGGGAGCAGATCGGGGCTTGGCAATTACTTGGCAGTATCGGCCGATCAGCGCCGTTGCCGTTGTTTTCAATCTTGGCATTCCAGCTTAAGAAAATGCCGGTCTTGAAGGTGTGGTTTCCATGCACCTTGGTAAGGTTGTCCTGCACGGTATAGAGATCTTCGTGGTTGCCGTAAGGCGCGATATTCCACATCGAAGTAGTGCCGCTTCCGCCGCCTGCATTACCTCCGATATAACCGTACGGATTCAGACCGCCCCAACCGCCAAAAAAGGCGTCCTTTTCCTTAATCGAGGCGGGGAAGGTTGCCGGATATGCCGTCTGGAGCGCGGGTACGATACTCGCGTTCGTGCCTTGAAGCGTCGTGATAATGCGGTTTTGTCCGAAGCCAAAAGCGGCGTCATTCACCATGGTGCTCGAGAACGTCGTGCTCAATTTGGCCAGCACGCTCCGGGAAGGTTGGCTCCAGGAGGAATCGACCGTCGGGAAGTTAGATTCACCCCAGAACGGGGATCCGTCGTTGTGCGAGGGATTGTCCCAGGAATCGTTGGTCCAGCGAAAGGTGACGCGGTTGGACTTGTTGATGTCATAGTCCCCCCGGACATTCCACTCGCTCCAATTTAGTTGGTTTGATATGTTTTGGGAATAGTTGTTTCCGTTGATGAGGGTCGAAGTGGTCGGGTGGGGATAGAACTGAGCAATCAGTAAACCTGCCGCATCCGGACTGGCAATCTTCTCAGGATTTCCCGGCGCCTGAGCGTATCCGGGTATCGTAGGAATGGTGGCGCCGCATTGGTCGGTACCGCCGCTGAAGCCGCTGAAGTCACCTGCCCCCTCTGCAGCCGTCGGCACGCAGGCAGCTAAAGGCACACCCGTTTTCTCTTTGTTCCACTCCTGGTTCCACCAGAAGAACAGCTTATCCTTAAGTGCCGGACCGCTGATGTTGTAGCCATAATCGTTGCGGCTCTCTGGCGCTTTGGGCAGGCCCGCGTTATTGGCAAACCAGTTATTGGCATTCAGAGCGTCCCTGCGGCCGGAATAGAAGGCGCCGCCGTGAAACTGGTTTGCGCCGGATCTCGTGGTGATGCTGATGATGGCGCCGGAAGCCTGGCCATATTCAGGACCGTACGAGTTGCGGATCATTTTGAATTCGGCGATGGTGTCCAGCGCTGGGTACACAAGAATGGTGCGGTTCGAACCAACGTCGTTATTGTTGACGCCGTCGACCAGGAATAGATTATTGGTGTAAGGGTTGCCGTTCACCGAGAAGTTGACGCCGCCATCCAGGCCCTTGCCGACGAAGTTAGCGCCTTGGGCTGCACTTACGCCGGGAGACAACTGCGTTAGTCCCACGAAGTTCCCGCCGTTCAGGGGCAATTCCCGCACCTGCGTGCCAGTTACAACCTCACCAACGGCTGCTGAAGTGGTCTGCACCTGCAGCGCAGTAGCCGTGACCGTGACCTTTTCAGTCACCTGACCCAACTGGAGGGTTGCGTTCACCGCGGTGGTTGTTGCAGTGTGAACCTCGACACCGGTCACGACAAATTCCTTGAAGTTGCCTTGACTCACATGCACTTCATAGGTTCCCACTGGCAGCTGAGGCACTGAAAAGTTGCCCTGGCCGTCGGATTTCGTCGTGTTTTTGGCTGCGGTGGCGGTGCTGATCACTGTGACCGTCGCACCGGGAACCGACGCCCCGGAGGGATCTGTCACCGTTCCGGTGATGGCTCCAGGTGATACTTGGGCGTGCAGGCTGAACGGAATTGCCAGCAGCACAGCTAGAAGTATGTAGGACAGCATGCGAAGCGTAGACCGCTTCTCACAAACTCCCCCGCCTCCTGTAAATCGTTTGCACATAAAGTGCCTCCTTAAAAGGTTCATGGTCGTGCGATTCGAAGGTCGAAATTTAACTATTTCGTGGTTCGAACCCTGATAACGTTAACAGCTTGAACTGAATCGTTTGATTACTCCTCGCAATATACGGCTGTCAACAAAAAATAATGGCAACCGCAGAGAGCAAGAATAATTGCTGCTTCTCCAGTAAGATACGGCTCGCCTTCATTCTTATCCGTTCCCTGCCATTTTCTTGCCATAGCCTCGTTGTTTCAACGGAGGCATTTTGATTCAGCGCGAATTCTACCTCGAAACTTGTAGACCTGTATAGTCTTCTTATTGAGTGAATTGCTATCGAACTTGATGCCCGCGCAGTGTATTCAAAACAAAAGGCTTATTTCGAGCAAGAGGGCCCTCTTCCAAGGGCTGCCCTCCCGATGCGCCTGTGGAAGCTTGATCTTGGAGAGCCTCCAGCCTATGGTAGGACCTGATAAACCTCACAAGGCTGCGTCGGATTTTCAGAGTGAGTATGGTTGTCGCTGGTAACCAGGTCTGCCGCTGCAGGCGGGTGCTTTTCATTCTCTTTGTTCTGGCTTTTGCCGCGCCATGGCTTAGAGCCCAGTTGTCGACGGAAGACCATCTTGCCGAAGCCGGCTTCTGGCCTACTGAGCCAGGAGTCTCCCGCAGTGATTATGTTGGGCCAGCTGCGTGTGCGCCTTGCCATGCTGCCAAGGTTGCTGCCCAGGCAGCAACGCCCATGGCGCGCGCTGTATTGCATGCGGATGATGCGAAAGTCCTGCGCTCGCATCCCGATCTCTCGTTTTCCGTTGGCGTCTACCGGTATCTGATCAAGAGCGATGGGCGGCACAGTCTTTACTCGGTGACTGACGGTCAACAGACACTGTCTTCGCCCTTATTGTGGGCATTCGGGACACCTCGAGTGGGCCAATCCTACCTCTTCAAGCGAGAGGACGGGCACTTCTACGAGGCCCGGGTTACATATTTTGAAGGCCTGAAAAACCTTGGATTTACGCCCACTCGTGATCTAGCGTCGCCCAAAGACGTCGAAGAGGCTATGGATCGCCCCATCGGGTCCACGGAAGTCAGCCACTGTTTCGGTTGCCACACCACAGCCTCCACCATTGGCGACAAATTAGATGAGGAAAATCTGATCCTGGGCGTCACCTGCGAGGCCTGCCATGGACCCGGCGCGAAGCACGTCGCCGCTATGAAAACGTTGATGAAAGGAAACCTCGATGCCGCCAGGCAGGCGGATATCTTCAATTCGGCTCATCTGAGTCCGATCGACTCGGTCGAGTTTTGCGGTGCGTGCCACGGCACCTGGTGGGATGTCAAGAATTCCGGTGCAAAAGGCGTCACAACCGCGAGATCCGCTCCTTACAGGCTGGTAACCAGCAAGTGCTGGGGAAAGGGCGATGCCCGGCTCACCTGCATCGCATGCCATGATCCACATGAGCAATTGCAAACGGAGTCCGCCGCTTACGATCATGCCTGTTTAAAATGTCACGTAACTTCGACCAGCCAGAAAA
>DATAQX010000037.1:0-33049 GCA_036264455.1 Silvibacterium sp.
TCCGTAGACACCCATGCTGCTCAAGCCGTCGATGTCTTCGTCATAGCCGTGAATCTTCAGGTGATGCGTGCGGCACTCAGTTTCGGGCAGGCTGCCAAGTGTGATGGCGTGATCGACGCAATCCTCAGCCATGCGCCGGTAGGTCGTCCATTTACCGCCGACGATGGTCAACAGTCCCGAGTTGTCCACGTGAATAGTGTGGTCGCGCGAGAGCGCTGAGGTTTTGCTGGTCGCAGATCCCGCCTTCACCAGGGGGCGAATCCCGGTATAAACGCTGAGAATGTCGCTGCGTCTGGGCGGACGGCTGAGATACAGTGCAGCTGTTTCCAGTACGAAGTCGATTTCTTCTTCAAAAGGAAGTGGATCGTACGATGGAGCATCGATAGGCGTATCGGTCGTGCCTACCAGAGTGTGTTCGTGCCAGGGAATAGCGAACATTACACGCCCATCACTGGTATGCGGGACCATGATGGCCGTTTCGCCGCGCAGAAAAGAGCGTTCAAAGACTAGGTGGATGCCCTGGCTGGGCGCAACCATCGTTTGCGCTTCGGGCTCGCAAAGCTGCCGCACTTGGTCGGTGAAGATACCCGTCGCATTCACGACGACTTTTGCTGCGACAGAGAACCGCTCGCCGCACTCGCGATCGATGACGGTAACGCCGTCGACGAATCCATCATTTCCCTTGTTGATTTCAACGACCTCGGCATAGTTCACAACCGTCGCGCCATGTTCCGCAGCAGTCATAATCAGGTGCATCAGCAACCGAGAGTCGTCGAACTGGCCGTCATAGTACATCACACCGCCGCGCAGGCCTTCCGTCTGAATGGTGGGCAGCTGTTCGAGCGTTTCTTCGCGGGACAGGATGCGCGATTTGCCAAAGCCGTATTTACCGGCCAGCAGGTCGTAGACCTTCATGCCGATACCGTAGAATGGCGCTTCCCACCAGGAGTAGTTGGGAACGACAAAGGCCAGGTCATGGACCAGGTGAGGCGCATTTTGCCGTAGGAGGCCACGCTCTTTGAGAGCCTCCATTACCAGCGACACGTTGCCTTGTTCGAGATAACGCACTCCGCCGTGAACGAGCTTGGTGCTGCGGCTGGAGGTGGCTTTCCCGAAGTCTTCGCGCTCGACGAGCAAGACGTCGAAACCGCGAGAAGCCGCGTCGACGGCGATGCCAGCGCCTGTGGCTCCTCCGCCAATGACGACAATATCCCAAAGCGCGGCGTGGCTCCGCGCCCGCTCGAGCATGGCTTGCCGGTTCATTTCGCGACTGGTCATATTGCAGCGGCGCTCCAGCGTTTCGAGCGCTCCACGGCATTCTTCCACCGTTCCCGAGCTTGGGCAGCTTCCGATCGTGGCATCTTCGGCTCAAAGCGGGTGCTGGGGTCTCGCAGCCTCCTGATCTCGTGCGGACTCTCCCAAAATCCTGTGACCAATCCCGCAAGGTACGCCGCTCCCAGCGCCGTAGTCTCGATCACTTCCGGACGCAGGACCGGAACGCCGAGCAGGTCGGCTTGAAATTGCATAAGCATATTGTTGGCAGCGGCGCCGCCGTCGACACGCAACGCGCTGCAGGGCGTTTGGGTGTCGGCATTCATTGCCTCCAGCGAGTCGGCAACCTGGAAGGCGATGCTTTCCAGCGCGGCTCGAGCGATATGGCCCGGCTGCGTGCTGCGTCGCAGCCCGATCATGAGGCCACTTGCGTAAGGGTCCCAGTGAGGCGCACCCAGTCCTACAAATGCCGGCACCAGTACCAGGCCATCGCTGTTTTCGACGGTTGCTGCGAGTCCTTCGACATCGGCGGAGGCACGAATAAGGTGCAAATTATCGCGCAGCCATTGCACAACCGCGCCGCCGATAAAGACGCTGCCTTCGAAAGCGTACTCAAGCTTCTTGCCGAGGCTGCATATCAACGTCGTAATTAAACGCTTGTGTGACAGGACAAATTTATCGCCGATGTGCTGAAGCAGGAAGCAGCCGGTTCCGTAAGTGTTCTTCGCATCGCCTGGGTTTAGGCAGAGTTGGCCGAAGAGTGCAGCTTGCTGATCTCCGGCAATGCCTGCAATCTCGACAGCGCCAAGCCCGAGAGTAGTGGTAACCGCGCCGATTTTTTCGCTCGACCAGACGACCTCAGGCATCATGCTTTCTGGAATGCGTAGCAGCCTCAACAGCTCAATATCCCACTTGCCTTCGACGATGTTGTAAAGCATCGTGCGAGAGGCATTCGTAGGATCGGTAATGTGTCTTTTCCCGCTGGTCAGGTTCCAGATGAGCCATGAGTCGACAGTGCCAAAGGCGAGTTTGCCGGCTTCAGCCCGCGCCCGCGCACCAGCGACATTATCGAGAATCCACGCAACTTTTGTACCGGAAAAATATGGGTCAATCACCAGTCCCGTCTTATCTCGAACGGTGGCCTCGGCACCATCTCTTGTGAGCTTCTCGCAGGCTTCGGCTGTGCGGCGATCCTGCCACACGATGGCATTGTAGACAGGCTTACCCGTCTCGCGATCCCAGACAATCGTGGTTTCGCGCTGGTTCGTGATGCCGGCGGCCACTATATCCCGTGGTCTCACCTGGGCCTTGCCAAGAAGCTCAACGACAGAGCTGAGTTGCGAGGTAAGAATGTCGAATGGATCGTGCTCAACCCAGCCTGCCCGGGGATAGATTTGCTTGAACTCCAGCTGTGCCTGGGCGTGAATCTTGCCCTCTTTGGTGAAGAGGATGGCGCGCGAACTGGTAGTTCCCTGATCGAGTGCGAGGATAAAGTCCATGGGCTATCAATAGTTCTCCGACGCACCTGTGTTTCATAGATTGGTGCAAAAAGGCAAGTCTTATGCGAAACGCTCTGGAATCTGGAAGGAATGCAGCCATGAGTGCCTCGGTCCGGACTTGAAATTCAGTTAGACAGTCGTCCTCGATAAAGCCGCAGAGAAGTCGGTGATAACCTTTACCTGAGTGCGCTTTGCAACCATCTGGACCGCTGCGCCGTCAATTACAGAACATCAGGATTTGGCACGGTAGAATCTGTTTTGACGCCGTTGCTGCGGCACCTCTCAAGCCGGATGCAGGCGTGCTTGCACCGGCGAAAAAATAACACCCGGTATCTACGGATGAAGATCCACCGTGGATAGTGCCGAATTCCAAAATTTCTCCGCAGCATGCTGCGGTAACCGGTGCAAAAAAAACAAGATGGAACAGAAACCACCTGATTCGCCTATTTCACCCGATCATCAACTGCCACCTCCCAATAACGATGCGCCTAAACGCCCTAAAAAGCGCCGGTTGTGGGTTTGGGTCGTCGTGTTGCTGATATTTGCGTTGATCTTTGTGCTCGTTCTGCGTCACCACAATACTGCAGCAGGTAGAGCGGGCGGGCGCGCCTTCGGCGGCCCGGTAACATTGACGGCCACAACTGCAAAGAAGGGCGATATCGGCGTTTACCTTGATGCGATCGGTACTGTAACACCGGTCTTTACCACTACCCTTTATAACCAGGTGACGGGCGTCATCACCGCGGTCCACTACCGTGAAGGGCAGATGGTACGCAAGGGCGATCCGCTGGTCGACATCGATCCGCGGCAGTTCGAGGCACAGGTGATGACCGCGGAAGGCAATCTGATACACGACACCAATGTGTTGGCGCTGGCGCGGATGGACTTGGAGCGGTATCGCCAGGCGTGGGCACGAAATGCCATTCCCAAACAACAGTTGGATGATCAGGAAAAGACTGTCCTGCAGACTGAGGGCCTCGTTAAGGCTGATCAAGGGACGCTGGATTTCAACAAAGTACAGCTGAGTTACTGCCACATTACGTCCCCGATTACCGGGCGCGTAAGCCTGCGCCTTGTCGATCCTGGAAATCTTGTTCAGTCCAGCGGCAGCACGATTCTCGCCGTCGTGACACAGATGGAACCGATCACCGTCATTTTCACCCTGGCACAGGATCATCTGGAGCAGGTACTGCCCCAGGTACGCAGGGGGGCGAAGCTGACTGTAGACGCTTATGACAGGACTCAGGAAAACAAGATCGCAACCGGAAGATTGTTGGCGCTCGACAATCAGGTCGATACCACGACCGGAACCATCAAGTTGCGCGCCTTATTCGAAAACAAAAAAGACACATTGTTCCCGAACCAATTCGTAAATACACGCCTCCTGGTAACGACGCAGCATGAGATGACGCTGATTCCGTCTTCTGCGATCCAGCACAACGGAGAAGTGGCTTTCGTCTACGTGATTGAGAACAACACTGCCCACGTGCGCAATGTGACACCGGGCACGACCGATGCCGGAATTACTGCGGTCCAGGGGATTAACCCCGGTGATGTGGTTGCCACCAGCAGCTTTGAAAAGCTGCAGGATGGCGCAAAGACCGTTATTGCCAAGAAGCCGGTTCCTCAAGACACGAGCGAGAGCAGCGCCCCGTGAGTCCATCACGCCCATTTATCCTGCGGCCTGTCGCTACCTCATTGTTAATGGCCGCAATTTTGCTCGTAGGTCTGGTTGCGTTTACGCAATTGCCGATCTCGGCGCTACCTGAGGTCGATTACCCAACCATCCAGGTTGTGACCTTCTACCCTGGCGCGAGTCCGCGCATCATGGCGACGACGGTGACAGCTCCGCTGGAGCGTCAATTCGGCCAGGTACAGGGGCTGAGCCAGATGACCTCGACGAGCGCTGGTGGTGTGTCAGTCATTGTTCTGCAGTTCAATCTGGAACTGAACATCGACGTTGCCGAACAAGAGGTGCAGGCAGCAATCAACGCGGCGCAGAGCCTTTTACCCTCGGTATTGCCATCGCCACCCGTTTATAGCAAGACGAATCCGGCAGACGCCCCCGTACTGACTCTGGCCATCACGTCGAACTCGATCGCGTTACCGCAGGTCGAAGATCTGGTGGACACGCGGCTGGCACCCAAAATTTCTCAGATCAAGGGAGTAGGACTGGTTAGCATCGGCGGTGGACAAAAGCCGGCCGTACGTATCCAGGTGAACCCGCCAGCATTGTCTTCCTACGGAATTGATATGGAGAACGTGCGCACGGCGTTGACCGCTGCCAGCGTAAACAGCGCAAAGGGCAATTTTGACGGGCCTCGCCAGAACTTCCAGATCGACGCCAACGATCAGCTTGAAACCAGCGACGAATACTACAACGTTGTCGTTGCCTATCGTAATGGCGCTCCAGTGTTTTTGAAGGACGTGGCGCTCATCATCAACGGCGTCGAGAACAACAAGCAGGCAGCGTGGATGAACCGGACTCCCGCCGTGATTCTGAATGTGCAGCGGCAGCCAGGCGCCAACACCATTAGCGTCGTCAGAAGCATCAAGAAGTTGCTGCCCCAGTTGCAGGCGAACTTACCCGCAGGCATTCAGGTCAAAACGCTCACCGATCTCACGGTCCCTATTCAAGCCTCGGTCGATGACGTTGAGTTTGAATTGATACTGACCATCGGGTTGGTAGTGATGGTCATCTTCCTTTTCCTGCGTAATCTGTACGCGACCATCATTCCCAGCGTGGCTGTACCGCTGTCGCTGATTGGCACCTTCGGCGTGATGTATATCCTGGGCTACAGCCTGGATAACTTATCATTGATGGCCCTCACCATCTCCACAGGATTCGTGGTGGACGATGCGATCGTAATGATCGAGAACATCTCGCGCTTCCTCGAAGAGGGTCACACGCCTATGGAGGCGGCGCTCATAGGTGCTGAACAGATTGGCTTCACGATTGTGTCATTAACCGTTTCGCTGATCGCCGTGCTGATTCCGCTCTTGTTCATGGGTGATGTCGTCGGACGCCTCTTCCGGGAATTCGCGGTAACACTGGCCACCACTATTGTGATCTCGGCAGTAGTTTCGCTCACTTTGACGCCCATGATGTGCTCGCGCATTCTGCGACACAATCCCGAGGCCGAGCAGGGACGATTCTACCGGGCCTCTGAGAAGGTCTTCGACCGCTTGATCGCTTTCTATGGTCGCACGCTCAAGTTTGTCCTGCAATATCAGACCATCACCCTGCTGGTGGCCGTGGCCACGCTGGCCCTGACAGTCTTCCTCTATATCGTCATCCCGAAGGGCTTTTTCCCCACTCAGGATACCGGCGTGATTCAGGGAATTTCGCAGGCGCCGCAGTCCATCTCTTTCACGGCAATGGCCCAGAGGCAGCAGGATCTGGCAAAAATCATTCTTCAGGATCCGGCGGTCGAGAGTCTCTCCTCCTTCATCGGAGCGGATGGTACCAACACCACGCTTAACAGCGGACGCTTCGCGATCAACCTGAAGCCACTCAATCAGCGTGACGGAAGCGCTTCGGACGTGATCCGGAGATTGCAGAAAAGTCTGGAGCAGGTACACGGCGTCACGCTTTACATGCAGCCTGTACAGAACATCACCGTGGACGACCGGGTGAGCCGCACGCAATTCCAGTACACGCTTGAAGATCCTGACATCGATGAGCTGAGCGACTGGACCAACCGCTTTGTGGCGAAGCTCAAGCAGTTGCCCCAGCTGGCTGACGTTGCCACCGACCAGCAGACCGGTGCGAGCGCCGTATCGCTGATGATCGATCGCGTCACCGCGTCGCGCCTTGGCGTAGCCCCGGCGACCCTGGACAACACGCTGTATGACTCCTTCGGCCAGCGGCAGATCAACACGATGTATACGCAGCTCAATCAGTATCACGTAATCCTTGAGGCCATGCCTCCGTTCAAAAAGAATCCGGATCAGCTAAACAAGATCTACATCCAGGCAGGCGCCTCGACCGGAACGAGCGGTCCGGGAGCTGCCACTTCATTTGCCGCGTCTGCCTCACCATCGGCCGGTTCGAATGCGACCACCGGCTCGGTGCTCTATACCCCTTCCGCGAATACGCTTACGCCTCCAGGCAGTGCGGTGACCACCTCGAACAACAATGCAACCGCGAATACCGCGACTTCATCGACACGGTCGAGTGCGGTACCCCTCAGCGCTTTCAGCCGCAACGAGCACACGACGGAGGCGCTCTCGATCACACACCAGGGGCAGTTTCCTGCGGTGACGATCTCCTTTAACCTGGCGCCCAACGCCGCGCTGGGCAGCGCGATCAGCGCCATCGATAGAGTCGCGCAGGGAATGAACTTCCCGCCCAGCCTTCAAGCCGATTTTCAGGGAACAGCTGCCGCCTTCAAAAATTCGCTTTCCAACCAGGCGTTGCTCATTTTGGCCGCGCTCGTCACGGTCTACATCGTTCTCGGCGTTTTGTACGAGAGCTTTATTCATCCGATCACAATTCTTTCCACGCTGCCCTCCGCTGGCGTGGGCGCGCTGCTGGCGCTCATGCTCTTTCACGAAGAGCTCAGCGTCGTTGCCATTATCGGCATCATCCTGCTGATCGGCATTGTCAAGAAGAACGGCATCATGATCGTCGATTTTGCGCTCGAAGCGGAACGCGAACGAGGTAAAAACTCGACGGAGGCGATCTATGAGGCGAGCCTGCTCCGCTTCCGCCCCATCATGATGACCACCATGGCCGCGCTGCTGGGCGGAATTCCGCTGGCCCTGGGACGCGGCATCGGGTCAGAGTTGCGACGTCCTCTCGGTATCTGCATGGTAGGTGGATTGCTGCTCAGCCAGGTGCTTACCCTCTACACCACGCCGGTCATCTACATCTTTTTCGATAACCTTGGGCGGAGAATCTCAGGCAGACGAGAGAAGAAAGCAGAAGGGGATCAGCCGCCGGAAGAGGCCGAGACTCGGCCATGAATATTTCTTCTCC
Source organism: Silvibacterium sp. (assembly GCA_036264455.1). Lineage (GTDB taxonomy): Bacteria > Acidobacteriota > Terriglobia > Terriglobales > Acidobacteriaceae > Silvibacterium. Next base: position 7,753 of record DATAQX010000037.1, read on the forward strand.
CTTTATCAATAGACCCGTGGCGACCACGCTGCTCACCGTCGCAATCGCCATTGCTGGCGCGATTGCCTTCACTGTGCTCCCCGTCTCTCCACTGCCGCAAGTGGATTTCCCCACGATTTCTGTCCGGGCAAATCTGCCTGGTGCGAGCGCGGAGATTATGGCGTCCTCCGTCGCCACTCCACTGGAGCGGCAGTTTGGACACATCGCCAGTGTCACTGAGATGACGTCGTCGAGTTCTCTGGGAAGCACCTCAATCACACTGCAATTTGACCTCAACCGCAACATTGATGCCGCAGCCAGAGATGTCCAGGCTGCGATCAACGCCGCACGCACATACCTGCCGGCAAACCTTCCCGGAAATCCTACCTACCGGAAAGTCAACCCGGCCGACGCACCCATCATGATTATCGGGCTCACATCCGACATTTACAGCCGAGCGAGCATGTATGACTCCGCTTCCACCGTCATCCAGCAGAAGCTCTCGCAAATCCAGGGAGTCGGGCAGGTTGTTGTGGGCGGAGGAGCATTGCCTTCTGTGCGCGTTGAGGTCAATCCCACTCAGCTCAACAGCAAGGGGCTCACGCTATCGAATGTGCAATCTGTACTCAGTGTACAGAATTCATCTTTGGCGCGGGGCCAGCTTGCCGACGATGAAACCTCCTCCGACATCATCACCAACGGCCAGATATCCAACGCCGCCGAGTATGCTCCACTTATCATCGGTTACAACAATGGAGCTGCCGTTCGTCTTTCCGATGTCGCCAATGTTGTCGATTCCACGCAGGACATTCGCAATGCGGGCTACCTTAATGGTAAACAGTCAGTTGTCCTCATTATTTTCCGTCAGCCAGGCGCCAATATTATTCAGACCGTCGATCGCATCTATGGTCAGATAGGTTTCCTCAAAGCCTCAATTCCGCAGGGGATGGACATGACCGTCGTGATGGATCGGACCACGACGATCCGCGCCTCAGTCCACGATGTTGAGAGATCGCTCATCATTTCCATCGTTCTCGTTATCTTGGTCGTCTTTCTCTTCCTTCGCAGTCCACGCGCTACGCTGATCCCCAGCGTTGCCGTGCCTGTGTCTCTCATCGGCACCTTCGCGGTAATGTACCTGTTCGGCTACAGCCTGGATAATCTGTCACTGATGGCCCTCACCATCTCCACGGGCTTCGTCGTGGACGACGCCATTGTCGTAATGGAAAACATTACTCGCCACCTAGAAGCTGGAATGAGTCCATTCGCAGCCGCCATGAAGGGTGCTAAGGAGATCGGCTTCACCGTCTTTTCGATCAGCATGTCTCTGTGCGCGGTCTTCATTCCCATTTTGCTTATGGGTGGGATAGTAGGCCGTCTCTTCCGCGAATTTGCCGTGACACTTTCAACGGCCATTCTCGTGTCGATGGTTATCTCAATCACCACCACGCCCATGATGTGTGCCCATCTGCTCAAGGCCCACAAGGGACAGAAACATGGGCGTATCTACCGCATGAGCGAACGAATTTTCGATGGCATGCTGGCGGGATATCGCCATAGCCTCGAGTGGGTGCTCGAGAATCCAGGGTTGGTCCTTGTTGTTCTCATTATGATCGTGGCACTCAATGTTGTGCTCATCGTCAAAATCCCCAAGGGTTTCTTCCCGCAACAGGACACTGGCGCGCTGGTTGGCGGCGTACAAGGCCCACAGGATGCATCTTTCGCGGTTATGAATGACTCCATCCAGCAGCTGGTTGGAGTCATTAAGGCTGATCCGGCCGTGAACAACGTCGTGGGCTATGTGGGCAGCGGCAACGGCGGATTTATCTACATCGCGCTCAAGCCGCTGAATGTGCGTAAGGTGTCCGCCGAACAGATCATCAACCGACTCAGACCTAAGCTGAACCGGCTGCCTGTTGCATCTGCGTTTTTGCAGGCCGCTCAGGACCTGCGTATTGGCGGCAGAGGAAGCAACGCGCTGTATCAATACACGATTCAGGCGGACAATGTTCAGGACCTGACGCATTGGGGTCCAATCCTCCTCGCGCAAATGAAAAAGCTTCCGGGCCTGCAGGACGTGAACTCCGATCAGCAGAATGGTGGCCTCAACGAGTTTCTAACCTATGACCGCACTGCTGCCGCGAAACTGGGCGTAACCGCAGAGTCTCTCAATTCGGCTCTCTATTCCGCTTTCGGCCAGTCGGAAGTCTCTGTCATCTATACCCAGCTCAATCAGTACTACGTTGTGCTGGAGGTGGCGCCGCCGTTCTGGCAATCGCCCGAGGGTTTGAGGAATATCTACCTGCACACCTCTGAGAACGGAGTTATACCGTTGGCTGCCATGACGACGTCACAGTCGACTACTGCGCCGCTTTCAGTGAACCACACCGGACTTTTCCCCTCCGTGACTGTTTCCTTCAATCTGGCGCCCAACGTCTCTCTCAGTGATGCCACCAGGCTGATCGCCCAGATGCAGGAGCGTCTCGGAACTCCATCCACAATCCAGGGATTTTTCTCCGGAACGCTCGAGGCGTTTAAGCAATCGCTCAGCACGGAGCCTATTCTGGTCATTACAGCGTTGCTGGCGGTCTTTATCGTGCTGGGCATCCTCTATGAGAGCCTCGTGCATCCCCTCACCATTCTTTCCACTCTGCCGTCGGCCAGCGTGGGGGCGGTCATGGCACTGATGCTCTTCAAGACCGATCTCAATGTTATTTCGATCATCGGCATCGTGTTGCTCATTGGCATTGTGAAGAAGAACGCGATCATGATGATCGACTTTGCCCTGCAGGCCGAGCGCGAGCAGAACATGAGCACCGCTGAAGCAATCTTCGAGGCTTGCATGCTGCGATTTCGCCCGATCCTGATGACCACCATGGCAGCCCTCTTCGGCGCGCTGCCGCTGGCATTCGGCACCGGTACCGGCTCCGAGCTGCGGAGGCCGCTCGGTATCACCATTGTCGGAGGTCTGATCGTGAGCCAGATGCTCACCCTCTACACCACTCCCGTCGTGTATCTGTTCCTCGACCGTATGCGATTGCGCGTGCTGGGCAAGCATCACGACACCTTCAAACCAGAAGTTGGCGAGGCCACCTCATGAAGCCTGCCCCGATTGAATTTGTTCCAAGTGAGAAGTTTTGTATGAAAAAAGTGACCTTGAAATCCACACGCTCGATGCACCAGGCGCTGTGCACGCTGGCTCTTAGCGGTGTGCTGGCGGGTTGCACGCCGGGGCCGAAATATCATCCGCCCTCGGCGCCCGTGGCGACCGCTCCCAGCTTCAAGGAGTCAACTACGAATTTCCATGATGCTGACGGTTGGAAGGTAGCGCAGCCCCAGGACGCAATGCTGCGCGGCAAATGGTGGGAGATCTTTAACGACCCCGAATTGAATGCCCTCGAAGAGCAGCTCAATATCAATAACCAGAACATTAAAGTGTCCTTTGAGAATTTCATGGCGGCGCGTGCCATGATTCGCGAGGCGCGTGCCCAGTATTGGCCGACCGTGACGACCGGTTTATCCTGGAACCGATCCAAGACCTCTGGCAACCTCAGCAACTCGAGTAACGCAAATCCTGGGCGAGAAAGTACTGCCTGGACCCTCCCGCTGGATGTTTCATGGACGCCCGATTTCTTCGGCAAAATCCGTGCCGAGGTTCGCGAGGCGCAGTATGGAGCGCAGGTCAGCGCCGCAGACCTTGAAAACGAGCGGCTGGTCGAACAGGCGAGCCTCGCCGAATTCTTCTTCCAGATACGAGGACAGGACGCTCTGCAGAAAATCCTCAATGACACCGTGGTTGCCGACAGGAAATCACTCGAATTGACCCAAGCCCTCTACGACACCGGCATCAATGATTACCTCTCGGTCGTCGAGGCTCAGACAACATTGAAAACCGCGGAGTCGACAGCTCTGAACCTTGGCGTCGCGCGCGCGCAATTCGAGCACGCCATAGCCATGTTGATCGGCAAACCGGCTACAGATTTCTCTATTCCAGTAAAGCCGCTACTCGTTGCGCCGCCGCCCATTCCTGTCGGAGTGCCCTCGCAATTGCTGGAACGGAGGCCGGACATCGCCGCCGCCGAACGCACTCTGGCCCAGGCCAATGCAACCATCGGCATCGGCTACGGAGCGTTCTTTCCGGATGTTACGCTCACCGCCGGTGGAGGCTTCGAGGCATCGAGCCTTACGCACTGGTTCGACTGGCCCAGCCGCTTTTGGTCCATCGGCCCATCGCTTTCGCAGACCCTGTTTAATGGAGGTCTTTATCGCGCCCAACTCCAGCAGTACACGGCTATCTACAATGGCGATGTTGCCACTTACCGCCAAACCGTCCTAACCGCATTTCAGCAGGTCGAGGACTACCTTGCCGCGACTCGGATTCTTTCCCAGCAGATTCTGAAACAGCAGGAAGCAGTCGATGCGGCGCAGCAATTCCTTACCCTCCAGACCGGGCGATTCGAGACGGGCCTCGATCCTTATCTGGACGTAGTGATCGCCCAGAATACACTGCTTACGAACCAGCAATTGCTTGCCACCTTGCATGTACAGCAAACGACCGCGGCAATCGAACTGATTCAAGCCCTTGGCGGCGGATGGGACCGCACGCAATTGCTCACTCCCGCACAGGTTTCGCAAAAACCGAGCAAAGCGGATACAACGTTACAGAGATAGAGCCGGCAATCCTACGAACACATCGATGGCAAATTCGCTGCGACCGCCGGATTCATTCCGAAAGAATCGGATCCGGCGCTTCTTCAGTCTTCGGTACCAGATCTTTGTGTTGCTCGAGGAAGCGAACGCAGGCATTCCAGCGAAGAATGGCATCGTCGTTGCCTGCCGTCCGCAAGCGCTCCGCTACCTCGAAGAACCCCAGCGCCTTGACAATCCAATCGTAGACACAACTGGCTGACCCCAGTCCGCCGGCGCCATAAGATGCCTTCGCACGCCGCTCCCATGCGATTCCGGAGTAGTAGCTGCGATCGTAGGGTGCTTCAAGAGCGTTGATCGCTTCGATCGCACGGGTAAACGATACCGGTTCCTGGGGGATCTCGTCGGTTAGGGCCAGGATCAGACTGATTTGCGCCTGCCGGTTCGCCGGGTCAACTGCCAGAATGTCGCGGCAGATGCTTTCTGCCTCGTGCGGCTCGTTCAACAGGCGATAACGTTCGGCCTTGGCCAGCGCGCCGTCCACACTGTCGGGAGAAATCGGTTTGAGTGTGAACATATAACCTCCTTCCAATTAGAGGATGTGAAACAGTTGCTTAAGGGGGTCAAAAAACTGGTCCACAACCCGTTCCTTAAGCGGAATGATTGCATTCTCGGTAATCGTAATCGACTCTGGACACACCTTCCGGCAGCACGTGGTGATGTTGCAGTAGCCGATATTGTGCTTCTTCTTTAAATCGCTCACGCGGTCTTCCACGTCGAGCGGATGCATTTCAAGTGCCGCGGCATGAACCAACAGACGTGGCCCGATGAATTCATCCTGCTTATGGTGCTCGCGCAGGACGTGGCAAACATCCTGGCAGAGAAAACATTCGATGCACTTGCGAAACTCCTGCACCCGTTCGACGTCGGCCTGCTGCATACGCCATGTTCCGTCCGGGAAATCAGGTGAGCGCGGCTTGAATTCCTTGATCGTCATCTTGGCCCGGAAGTTCCACGAGACGTCGGTGACCAGGTCGCGGATTACGGGGAAGGTGTGCATGGGCTCAATGATGACCGGCATCTCCAGATTGAGATTGCTCAGCCGCGTCATGCACATGAGCTTCGGCATGCCGTTGATCTCTGCAGAACATGAGCCGCACTTGCCGGCCTTGCAGTTCCATCGCACTGCAAGATCTGGGGCATGCTGAGCCTGGACACGGTGGACAGCATCCAGCACCACCATGCCCTCCTCTACGGGCGTGACGTAATCCTTGAATTCGCCACCCGCCAAATCTCCGCGCCAGATGCGAAACGTCGCTTGCGTGGCCATCTATTTCATCTCCTCAATTACGGCCTTCAACTCATCGGGAATCGGAGGCAAGCCGCGCTTCTCGACGAGCATCTCTCCATCCGCCCCGCGCTTGACGACGATGTTGTGCTTGCCCCACTCAGCGTCTTTGCCCGGAAAGTCCTCGCGAAACTGCGCGCCTCGGCTCTCTTTTCGCAGCAGAGCAGCGCGGGTGATCGCCTCCGATACGACCATCAGACTTTCGAGGTCCATGGCCGTGTGCCATCCGTTGTTGTACTGGCGGTTGCCCGCGATACCCGCGCGTTCCGCCCGCGCTCTCAGTTGGGCGATCTTCTCCAGCGCCTGCTCCATCTCATTCTCGACGCGAACAATGCCCACCAGTTCCTGCATTGCATCCTGCAGGTCATATTGAATCTGATAAGGATTCTCGCCGGCAAGACCGCGATCGAAAGGCGCGAGAGCAGCCGTTGCGGTCGCCTGTAGCTGTTCATCGTTAACCGCTACGGCTGCATCGTTGCTCTTGGCAAATTCTGCCGCATACCGCCCGGCGCGCCGTCCGAATACCACTAGATCGGAAAGGGAATTGCCGCCAAGTCGATTCGCGCCGTGCAGCCCCGCCGCCGCTTCTCCCGCGGCAAAGAGCCCGGGTACGGTGGACATCTGCGAATCCCCATCCACTCGGATGCCTCCCATCATGTAGTGAGTCGTGGGCCCGACCTCCATCGGCTCTTTCGTGATATCCAGATCCGCAAGTTGTTTGAACTGGTGATACATGCTCGGGAGCTTGCGTTTGATGTGCTCCTCTGCCTTCGGAAGGCGCTGTTTGATCCAGGCAATGTCAAGATAGACACCCCCGTGTGGTGTACCGCGTCCAGCCTTGACCTCACGATTGATGCAGCGGGCGACGTGATCGCGTGTGAGCAGTTCAGGTGGCCGGCGGGCATTCTTGTCGCCTTGGGTGTAGCGCCATCCTTCTTCCTCTGTATCTGCCGTCTGGTTTTTGTAGAGGTCAGGAATGTCGTCGAACATAAAGCGGCGGCCTTCGCTGTTACGCAACACACCGCCCTCGCCGCGCACGCCCTCGGTAACCAGAATGCCGCGCACGCTGATCGGCCAGACCATTCCAGTCGGGTGGAACTGAACGAATTCCATATCCTGCAACTCGGCGCCAACGTGATACGCCAACGCAAGCCCGTCGCCAGTGTATTCCCAACTATTGCTGGTGATCTTGAATGCCCGCCCGATTCCGCCGGTAGCCAGCACCACCGCCTTCGCCTGCCACAGACGGAAAAGGCCCCTCTCGCGGTCATATCCGCAGGCTCCCACCACCCGCCCCGAGTCCAGCAGGAGGCTGAGAACCGTACACTCCATGTGGACCTCCATTCCGGTATGGATGCCGTGATCCTGCAGTGTGCGAATCATCTCCAGGCCAGTGCGGTCACCGACATGGGCCAGGCGCGGATACTTGTGCCCGCCGAAGTTCCGCTGAAGAATCCGTCCATCCTTGGTCCGGTCGAAAAGCGCTCCCCAGGCCTCGAGTTCGCGCACGCATTCCGGCGCTTCCTTGGCGTGCAGCTCCGCCATGCGCCAGTTGTTGAGGTATTGTCCGCCGCGCATGGTATCGGCAAAATGCACGCGCCAGTTGTCGCGATCGTCGACGTTGCCCAGAGCAGCGGCGATGCCACCTTCCGCCATTACGGTATGCGCCTTGCCGAGCAGCGACTTGCACACCACTCCCACTTTTGCGCCGCTGGCCGCGGCTTCGATCGCGGCGCGCAGGCCTGCGCCCCCCGCGCCAATCACCAGTACGTCGTATGAGAACCGCTCGAACTCCGGCATCTACAGAATTCTCCAGTCATGCCAGATGCCCATCGAGCAGAGACGTACGTAGATGTCGGCGAATGCCACCCAGAGCAGACTCGCCCAGGCCCACTTCATGTGCCCTGCGTTCAGGCAACTCACACAATCGTAGAGCTTGTGTCGCACCGGATGTTCGGAGATGCGGTCGAGGCTGCCTCCGACCAAGTGGCGGAATGCATGACAGCCAAAAATATATCCAGCCAGAAGCACAACGTTCACGACCAGAACAACTGTCCCGAGACCGATGCCGAAGCCATCCGGGAAACGGAACGCTACGATCGCATCGTAGACCAGAAAACCCCACACCAGGTAGGAGAGCCGCAGAAAGTTGCGATGGAAATTTTGCAAAACCAGCGGGAACCTTCGTTCGCCGAGATAAGTTTTGCGTGGCTCGCTAACCGCGCACGCCGGAGGATCGGCCCAGAACGATTTGTAATACGCACCGCGATAGTAATAGCAGGTCAGGCGGAAGAGACCCGGTATCCAGAGAATGAAAAACGCCGGAGAAAACGGTAGAAAGCTTGGATACCACGCCGGCTTGGGGCCGAACAGGGCGCGTGGGGAGTCGCCGAAAATTTCGGGAGAATAGAAAGGTGAAATGTAAGGGCCGAAGGTGTAGTGGGCGTTCTGCCAAGCCGCCCACGTGGAATAAACCAGAAATGCGCTGAACCCCAGAAGAACCGCTGACGGCGATAGCCACCACGCATCGCGTCGAGACGTCTGGCCGAACCTGCCGCCTTTCCAGACGACATCGGGAGCTGCCATCTTCCCCTCCACGGCAGAGGGCCCGCCAGACCAGGTCTCCCGCCGATGGCACCGAATTATAGCAGGACTACGAGCAGTGAGATCGTGCAAAGAAAATGGCCGAGGGAAGGCGTTGAAGGTGTGAAGTTCGTCTGCTTTGACGAAAACACCTTCTCAATCCACAAAACGCCTGAGTCAGCCAGGTTGACCCGCGCCCACAGGCATTCATCTTTGCGAGAGATGCCCGGTTGCAGCAGCGGACATTCTCTCAAAACTTGTAGGAGATGCCCACCAACGGCGTCGGCCTGGCTCGCATGCCTACATTGTTCAATTGGAACAGTACATTGCCGGTCAATATAAGATCGCGATACGGATTCCATTTCAGGCCAGCGCTTATATCATTGATCCAATAACTCGAGCCAAACGAAGTAACAGTACTTAAAGGAACTGTTGTTGATGGTGGGGGCTGAGCTGACGGAGGGTTCTTAAAAGTAAGCGCGATTGTGGTAGGAGTGAGCCTGGGTGCATTAAGATACTGGTTTCCCATCAAATCCCCAGCAACTGTCAAATACTTGGTCCACGCCCAATCTGCACCGACGTTGTACTGAAGGCCTCCAGGTAGCGCTAAGTTGCTGCCGGGACGCACTAGGTTGGGGTTTAGTTCCGTCGTGGTATTCCACTGGTAACCTAACCTCACGTGGGGTGAAACTCTCGAAATATAGGAAAATACGGCATAGGGATTGGTGCCCCACGCACCGGAACCGAGATAGTTGCGATCATCTCCAGTGGGAGTGCGCATGTTCAACCCTACTGAGAATGTACTGCGCTCCTCACTCTTGACGATATATTTACCAGCAAACAAAATGTCTCCGATGCCGCTCGCCGTACCTCGCGAGTTTGTCGGCTGGGCCGGGAAAGGTCCTTGGCCGACATTCGACGCCGTATCTACGATGAACTCTTGAGCATTGAAGGAAGAAGTCCCAATCGAAACCCTCTCGATTGGAAGAACCATTGACACATCAAGCCTGTTTGTTACTCCATAAGTAGCGATGGCAACGTATTGATTAATCTTGAAGTGGATATCCAGATTCTCTTCTGTGTAAACAGTGCTGGTGTCACTTATAGCCGAATAGGCAAAAGGTATTCTGCCTAGGCTTTGTCCATCAATGTCGGTGAAATAGAACTGGCTCGCGGTGAACGACAGAAATAAATGGTGTTTACCGATGGTGGCTGCGCGATCGGTCAGGATCGGCCCGAGGTTATGGTAGGTTTGGGGAACGCCATTGCTGTAAAGCACGACCGTACCAGATGAAGAACTTGACAGTGGCAACTGACTTACTTGAGTAGCTATAGCAGAATTGAACCCTGCAGCAACGCTGTTAGCGCCCGTCACTGAGGAGCCGTTCTTATTTAGCGCGCCGGTTGAAAACGGTATTTGGCAGACGAGCTTGGTCGAGGTGGAGCAATCGATCTGCCCCATTGCGCTTGCACTTGATGCACAGCAGAGCAAGAGCAACTGAAGGGTGCGTTTCTTCATGGGTCTGTTCCTCAGTGTGAAACGGAATTCCTTGAGCAACTTGAATCTCCTGATTCCGGATTGCTGTCCAACCGTTAACGAATTACGTTGACCTGAACGACTGCCTGATAGGGCTGCTTGGTAGTTCCGGAGCCTGGACCCTGGACCAGCAGGTAGTAAGTTCCCGCCGGGGTCGTATTTGTCACAGTTGTGGTTCTGTTAAAGCTGCCGCCGCAGCCAATGCTCTCGAGAACGCCGGCAAGCAGGAAGATCAGGGCCAGGAAGCGCACAAAACTCCTGCCCGGCCGTTTACCGCGGGAGAGGAATCCGATTAAGGCGAGTACTGGAATCCCCAGAAAGCTGGCAGCAAAGATGTTGGTCCGCACCGACACCAAGGCCGTGGTCGTGCCTCCCGTGTTAATTGTCACCGTCACCGGCACGATTTGCACCGTGTTCGATCCTGCCGATCCGATCGTGGACGCACTCAGGGTGCATCCGATAGGAATGCTGGAAGTCGGAACAGGTGTATTGTTGGTCCCAATTACGGCGTAGTTGCAATTAATGGGTAACACCATTCCGGCGGGAAGAGTGAAGTTTACAGACGTCTGTGTTGTGGAGCCGGATGGGATGGACTGCGCGGAGATGAAGGAGCCCACGTAAACAGTGAATTGCATGATGTGGCTTAAGCCCGTCGTCGGATCAGTTCCTTCGACCGTGAGCAGATAAGGGCCAGGCGTAGCATTTGTGGCGTCGACAATGATCGACACGGAAGGCTGAGTGCCGGCAGAGGACGAGACGGCTAAAGTAGCCGGCGGCGCCGCCGAGCAGGTCGGCGCGCCGGCCGGAGCGGGGTTGCCGGGGGTGCAAGTTACAGTCAGAGAGCTTCCGGGCGCAGTAGCGAACCCGAAAATGGAAGTCGCTGACAAGTTGACGGGTTGAGGCAAAACCGGATCGTTACTGTTTGTAAATCCCTGGGAAACAGTTATCTGATCCGAGGACGACAGCCCCTGTAGCTTCAGCGAGAAGTCCTGGACCGTCAGAGAGAAGTTCGCTGTAGCTTTCGCCTGGTTGGTGTCAGTAACGGTGGCCATATAAGTCGTAGTCTGGCTAGCCACCGTGGGAGTGCCGGTAATTGCGCCTGTGGATGGATTCAGTGTCAGGCCGGCGGGCAGAGGAAGCGGAGAGACGCTGTAGGTAAGCGTTCCTGTGCCGCCGGAGCCCGTTACCGGCGTGAATGGCGCTGCGAGGCCCACCGTGAGTATTTTTGCAGCTACGGTTGTTGCCGCCGTCACTGCTGTGTTTACCGTCAGCGAGAAGCCCTTTGCGTCCATTGCGTTGTTGCTGTCTGTGACGGTGACGGTGTAGGTTGTGGCTGGGCTGGTCGCCGTGGGCGTGCCGGTAATCGTGCCCGTAGATGCATTCAGGATCAAGCTTGCTGGCAAAGACGGAGAGACGCTATAGGTCAGGGTGCCTGTGCCGCCGGATCCAGTGACCGGTGTGAATGCCACCAGCGGCTGGCTTTGGGTAAATACCATTGTGGCTATCGCCTGCGTCGCCGTCACTGCCGTGTTTACCGTCAGCGAGAAGCTCTTTGCGTCCGTCGCGTTGTTGTTGTCTGTGACGGTGACGGTGTAGCTCGTCGCTGGGCTGTTCGCCGTGGGCACGCCGGTAATGGCGCCTGTTGATGTACTAAAGCTCAGGCCCCCAGGCAGCGCGGAAGGGGCGAGGCTGTAGGCCAGCGTCCCTGTGCCGCCGGATCCGATGACCGGTGTAAAGTTTACCGATGGTTGGTTTACCGTCAGCGTCTTTGTTGGTATGGCTTGCGTCGCCGTCACCGCGCTGTTCACTGTCAGCGAGAAGCTCGCCGCCGCGGTCGCCTGGTTGCTGTCGGTGACCGTGACCGTGTAGCTCAGCGCCGCGCTGGCCGCCGAGGGTGTGCCGGTAATCGCCCCTGTCGACGTATTCAGCGTCAGGCCCGCAGGCAGAGACGGAGAGACCTTGTAGCTCAGAGGCGCCGTCCCGCCTGAACCTGTCACAGGGATAAATGATGCTGTCGCGTGGTTCGCCGTCAGCATTGTGGTCGCCACGGACGTCGTCGCCGTCACCCCGGTATTCACCGCCAGCGAGAAGTTCGCCATCGCTGTCGCATTGTTGGCGTCTGCGACCGTCACCGTGTAGGTCGTCGCCGGGCTGGTTGCCGTGGGCGCGCCGGTTATCGCGCCTGTGGAAGAACTGATGTTCAGGCCCGCGGGCAGCGACGGAGAGATGCTGTAGGCCAGGGGTGCCGTGCCGCCTGAGCCCGTTACCGGCGTGAATGATGTGGATTGGTTTGCCGTCAGTATCTTGGTAGCTATAGACTGCGTCGCCGTCACCGCGCTACTCACCGTCAGCATAAAGGTCGCCGTCGCCGTTGAACTGTTGCTGTCGGTCACCGTCACCGTGTACATCGTCGCCGCGCTGGCTGCTGTGGGTGTACCGGTAATCGCGCCTGTGGTAGGACTTATGCTCAGGCCCGCGTGCAGAGACGGAGAGATGGTATAGCTCAGCGGCGTTGTGCCGCCCGAACCCGTTACCGGCGTAAATGAAGTTGCCACGTGGTTTGCAGTCAGTATCGTGGCAGTTATGGACTGCGTTGCCGTTACTGCGCCGTTCACCGTCAGAGCAAAGCTCGCCGTCGCCGTCGAACCGTTGAGGTCCGTGACGGTCACTGTGTAGCTCTTCGCCGCGCTGGACGCCGTGGGCGTGCCGGTAATCGCGCCTGTGGTGGAGCTTATGCTCAGGCCCCCAGGCAGAGACGGAGAGATGGTGTAGCTTAGCGGCGTCGTGCCGCCAGAGCCCGTTACAGGCGTGAACGACGTTGCCGCATGGTTCGCAGTCAGTATCGCCGCAGGTACGGTCTGCGTTGCCGTCACCGGACTGTTCACGACCAGTGTGTAGCTCTGGGTACCCGAAAATCCATTGCTGTCGGTCGCTGTAATCGAGATGCTGGCGCTTGCCGTCGCCGTGGGTGTGCCGGACAATGTTGCCGTCCCCGCGTTAAAGGTGACCCCCGTTGGGGGAGTGCCCGTAAGGCTGAATGTGAAGGTCGATGTTGTGCCTCCGGATGCCGAGAATATCACGCTGTATGGCCGGTTCACGGTCGCACCCGCAAGGGTGGATGGAGACACCGTGATCGAAACAATTTTGAGGTTGGCGGAGGCATTAAGAGTTGCGGTGCCCGGGGTTAGTTTCGCGTCGAGCGTGAAGCTGCCCGCCTCAGGCACTGTAATACTGCTGAAGGTCGCACCGGTTCCGGCTACGGTCGGCACCGGTCCCAGTCCCATGGCGCCCGCCCCATCGGAAGTCAGAGTCACGGGCACGCCGCCGACATTCTGGCCGCTCTCCGTCACAGAAACGATCGGGGCCGCCGGGAAGGCGACAGCGCTGTTCACGGCAGCGGCATAGCCGTCGGCGCCCTTATTGGTGAACTGGATCGACGTGTAGTTAGTCTGGACCGCGCCCGAGTCCTTCTTGCCGGAGGGGCAATAGGTGGAAGTTATCGAGAAACCGCGCTGATCGGTGGTCACGCTGTTGGTTGCGCCGGCGCAGATGGCCGGACTGTTGGGCAGCGGCAGCAAGGTCTGGGTTGGACCGCCGTGATTGCCGAGTGCTGCCAGATTGATCGCGGCAGCGCCGACTAGGTTGCCGCCGTCGTCGGTGAAGGTGCCATTAATGTCGGCATTAGAGGAAGCTGTATTCCCCGCGGCGATCGTGTTGGCCACTGTCACTGTGCCGCTGAATATGTAGACGCCGCCACCACTGGTGGCGGCGGAGTTGCCGGAGATAGTGACGTTCGTCAGCGTCATCGAGCCGGTACTGGCTATGCCGCCGCCAATATTGACTGCTGTGTTGTTAGCGAACGTGCTGTTTGTAACTGTCAGCGTGCCAGTGTCGTTCTCGATGCCGCCGCCGTCTGCAACAGTTGAGGAGTTGCCGGAGAAGGTACTGTTCGTCACCGTCAGCGTGCCCTGGCTATATATGCCGCCCCCTACGTTGCCCGAGTTGTTGATAACGGCGGTGTCGTTCAACATTACTGTGCCTGCGAGGATGCAGATAGCGCCCCCCCGGTGGTTACTGCTTCCGCCGCAGCTGCCGACGCCGTTCGCAATGGTCAGCCCGGAAATGCTTACCGTTCCGGTGTCGATCGTGAAGATAGTGCCGACCGTGGCCGAGTTGTTCCCCGAGACGGTCAGGCTGCTCACGCCCGGCCCGGTTATGGTCATGTTCGCCGCGATTGCTGGAAGCGCGCTGGCCAGGGTGATGGTCCCCGTCGCGGTAATGTTAATCGTGTCGCCGATATCGTTGTTAGCCGTCGTAATTGCGGCGCGCAATGAGCCGGCTCCGCTGTCAGCCGTAGTAGAAACAGTAATCGTCGCCCCGCAAGCGTTCCCCAAAAAACCGAGACTGCATAACATTAGGCAGAAAACAGTCCACAACATAGGACTGCGTGAAAGAACATAATCTCGGCGCGCCATTTTGTGATCTCCGGAAATACTTAAAGTTAAGGAATCGACGAGCGAACGTTGATACATTCGACGGCTAATCGAGAATTCTGGGGACGAAACAAATACCACTCGGGATGCCATGAGTCAACCCTTATGTGGGTTAACTAATGACTAAGCCAAGGCTGCAGGGTTTGTGCGATTCGCTAGGCAAAGAAAATTTAGGACTGCCATGACGCGCACATTCCAAAGGATGATCAGTATCTCAATCTAATCGCGGCTACAATGATCGATAAAGATATATAAATTCATTCCAGTGACCGATGATCGACTTTATCTCAAGCCGAACCGCAATCATTGTAGGTCTCTCTCCAGAGAAGTCAAAGTTAATCAAGTTATTATTGACTAATAATGCCAACAAAGGTACTCTACCCTGTCAAAACCATACTTCCGCATTTAGAGAACGCCGTCGGCAATTACGGTTGCTCTACGCATCACTGTCAGAGGAGGCAATTAAGCCGCGTACTCCACTAATCAGGCACAACTGAGTTGCGTAATCGACGCACAGCTCCGGGCATCTCTGCTGCCATTGTGCTTCCAAAGCCGAGGATGAGTCCCTGGCGGGGATTCTCACCCAGATACGAGGGAGAGAGAGGCCAGAGCCACAGCCCCTGGCTTGCTGCCCTCATCGCAATCTGCCGGTCGTTAAATCCCGCAGGCAGCGTGACGGTAAGATGCATTCCTGCTTCCGCTCCCTGTATCTCAAGCTCTGATCCAAATTCGTTACGGATGCAGTCGACTAGCGCACTGCGGCGTTCGTTGTAGAGCAACCGCATCTTCCGAATATGGCGCGCGAAATGTCCTTCGCGCATAAAGTCGGTGAGCAATTCCTGGTAAAAGTATGGGGGACCAAGATCCATTGCAAAACGGATCGCTGCAAAGTGATCGACGAGATCCGGGGGGATCACGATGTAGCCGAGTCGCAAAGTTGGGAACAAAACTTTGCTGAAAGTGCCGATGTAGATCACGCGCGCGTTATGGTCAAGCCCCTGCAGCGAAGCGATGGGCTGGCTCTCGTAGCGATACTCGCTATCGTAGTCATCCTCGATGATCCAGGATCCTGAGCTCTGTGCCCAGTCAAGTAGCTGGAAGCGTCGCGAAGCGCTCATGGTCGCGCCAAGTGGATATTGGTGTGAAGGAGCAACGTAAGCAGCCCGCGCCGTGCGACATCGTTTTATGCCGGCTGCTACATTCATGCCCTCACTATCCACGGGTACGGGTATCAGACGGCAGCCCGCCGCCGTGAGGACATCTCGCGTTAAGCGGTACCCGGGCTCTTCGACCCAGACCCGGCTACCCGCGTCGAGCAGAACGCGGGCGGAGATGTCCAGCGCCTGCTGCGAACCGGCGACGATCATAATCTGCTCCACATCGCAGCGCACAGCGCGCGCGGTCTTGAGATAAGTACAGATCGCGTCGCGGAACTCTATTGAGCCCAGTGGGTCGATGCGGTGAAGTGCGCTGGCCCGCGGACTACGGCTATGGCGCATGGCGAGGTTAGACCATATTTGAAATGGAAATTGATCAAGAGCGGGTTGGTGTGCACCGAACGCTCCCCAACCGCGCCGCCAGGGAGCGACTTCGCGAGTGTGCAGAAGCGATGTGCGGCGCGCAACTGGCCGAGGTCCGGGATTAATCCGAGCAGACTGGCGAGCCCCGCCACCCAAAGCTGTTGGCCGGTCTGGAAGAGAAGAGGACACGAATGTCCCCGCACCTGCACGGCTCTCGAAATAGCCCTCGGCAATTAACTGCGCGTAAGCGTTGAGGACAGGGGTTCGGGATACATGCAGTTCCGAAACAAGATCTCGCGTTGACGGTAACTGTTGGCCCGGACGCAGATCGCCCCTCACAATTGCAGCACGATAGCCGTCATAGATCTGTTTGTGCAGAGAATTTACTGCGCCACGATCGATTGCGATTACCGGCAGAACTCCCGCCGCAACATCACACCTTGTGCCTCGCATCGCCCCATGATAGTGGCTATCTCAAAATCTCTGCAAGTGGATATTGCCACCGACCACTGTTGGAGCAAGAGTTGAGGTGTCCGACGCATTCATGCCAGCAGAAATAAGAGAAGAGCTGACCGCGGGCAAGTTCGACAATTTCAGGAGGCATATATGGGGAATCGCTTATCAGGGGGAAGTCCTGCGCGCAAATCGGTTAGCATGCTCATGCTGTTTCGTCTGCTTGTGCTGGCGCTGGCTGGAAGCACACTGACGCTATATGCGCAACAATACTCAGGAGCCATCGTCGGAACAGTGACCGATCAGACCGGGGCCGCTATCCCCGGGGCGACGATAATTATTATCAATACCGCGACAAATGCCACGACTACGGCGACATCAAGTGGCCAGGGCGAATTTGTTGCTGCCCAGCTTCCTGTAGGCGCCTATGAAATCCATGTGAAGCAAGGCAATTTCAAGGAATACGTCGAAACTGGTGTCGAGGTCCACACCTCCACGAATACCAAGGTGACCGCAGTCCTGGAGGTTGGGGGAACCAGCGAGAGAGTGACGGTAACGGCTACAGCGTTGCAGGTTCAGACCACTTCAGCAGTCGTTGGTGAGGTCGTGAGTGGTACGCAGGTTCGCGAACTGCCGCTGAATGGTGAGAATTTCGTGGGTCTTACGCAATTGTCTCCTGGCGTCAGTGCGGCTCAGGGAGCGAACTTCGTGGGCAAGGGTCTTGACGGTGGCGTCAACTTCTCCGTCAACGGCAACCCCTACACTAATAATCTGTTTCTGGTTGACGGCGTAAACAATAACGACGTTGGCTCAAATCGCACCATTCTGATTTACCCCGCAGTCGACACAATCGCCGAGTTCAAGATGCTCCGCAACTCCTATGGCCCTGAATATGGCCAGGCCTCCGGTGCCATCATCAGCCTCACCACGAGATCCGGAGCAAATCAGTTTCATGGCGGCGCTTTCTATGCGGGACGAAATGACGCTCTCAATGCGAATAATTGGTTTGCCAATCACGAGGATCTGGGCAAAGCGGAAGAGCGCCGTCACGACTATGGCTATAACATCAGCGGTCCCGCCATAAAAGATAAGCTGTTTTTCTGGTGGAACCAGGAGTGGAACAAAGAAATACAAGGTGTGCCTTTTGGAGCCTGCGTACCTACTTCCGCAGAGTCAGCGGGTGATTTCAGCGGCTACAGCGGCCCGACCGATCAGTGCGGCGCTACGCTCCCGACGATACCCACTTACGCTCAGGCGCCGGGCAATCCGAATAAAATCGCCAGTCCGGACGCGGCGGGTCTACTGATCGCTCAGTTCTATCCTTCACCGACAAATTCGAACCTCATCGCCGGAAATAACTACAACCAGCTGATAAGAAATCATCTGAACTGGAGCGAGTGGAATGTGCGCGGAGATTACGACGTCACAAAGTCGAACCGCGCCACTCTCCGTTGGACCCAGGATTCGTGGGACAATCCCTCGCAGAACGATGGCACCCCGTTCTGGGGCGAGGCTAACTTCCCGACGGTGGATTCGTCGTGGAGCCAGCCTTCCAAGAGCGTGATGGCCAAGTTGAGTTCAGTCATCTCGAATTCCATGGTGAACGACGTGGAATTCGGCTACGGTCACAATGCCATTATCACAACGCTTCAAGGCACGAGAGCGAGTATCGTACCGGCGCTCCAAACAGCGTATCCGGCAACCTTCCCCGCGTCGCTTAAAGAAAAGGATGCATTCTTCGGCGCTTGGGGCGGCTTGAATCCGTACGGCTATATCGGGGGCAATTCAGGCGCTGGAAGCAATACTACTTCGATGTGGAATATCGCTCCTTACGGCAACCATGAAGATCTGTATACCGTGCAGGACAACCTGTCCAAAGTACATGGAAACCATCTCTTCAAAGCCGGCGTCTTCTATGGCAACAATATCAAAGTGGAAGACTCGGGCAATGGCGCGGATCGACCGTCACTGCCTGGCAATTGCGTGGCCCCGCTCTGCGCCCAGACCAATAACAACCTCGCCAATGTCCTGCTTCCGGGTACCGGCGCTAATGCACAGGTATTCACCGGCATCGGGGAGAACAGCATCGACCAAACTGCCTATGTTAAGTGGCATGACATTGAGTGGTACCTGGGCGACACGTGGAAGCTGAGACGCAATCTGACTGTCGATTACGGCTTTCGCTGGTCGTTCTACCGTGAGCCCTATGGTGACAATAACGAGTGGGCCAATTTCAGCCCGTCAGCCTGGAGCTCTGCAGAAGCAGCGGCGAATCCATCGGATGCCTGCAACGGGACACAGATTGTGCCGGGGACGAGTCCCTGCGCGAAGCAACGTGCTTTCTTGGCTACTCTCGGCGTCAATCTGCCTCTCTCCAACGGTACTCCAGGACCAAATCGAGCCCTGGTAGACCAGAACAACCACGCCATCGCTCCTCGCGTGGGCATTGCGTGGGATGTGAGGGGCGACGGAAAAACCGCTGTTCGTGTCGGCGCAGGCCAATTCTTCCAGCGGGAGTTGGTGGGCATCGCCGAGAATCTGGCCAAGACAGCGCCGTTTGTCCTCGGCATCAACACCAACCGTTCTTTGGATACAGTTACGCCCCTATCCAGCGCCTCGGTTTCGCCGAACGCCAACAAAACCACTGGGGGAAACATTCCCAACGCCTGGCAATGGAATCTCTCCGTTGAGCAGCAGGTGGCTCGCAATACCACACTGCAAATAGGATACGTGGGCAACACCGGCATACACCTCACGTCCATGCGTGACGTGAATCCCGTTCCGGCGGCGAATTGGCTGGCCGGGGCCTTCGAGAATGGACCTGCGCTGAATGCGTTGCGCCCCGCTTATAACTTCAGTACGGTCGGCGGCTTCGCTCGCGGCGGTCATGCCTCCTACAACTCGCTGCAGGTTCTCTTCCGCGCACAAACCGGGAGCTTCTCGACCTTCCAGGCGGCCTACACATGGTCCCACTCCGTCGGGAACGTCGAACTAGATAACTCGTCCGGCAATGTCAACCAGCAGGCAATTACCGATCAAGATAACCCGCGCCTGGATAAAGGCAACACCAACATCAACCGCCCCAATATCTTCGTAGCGAATGAAGTGCTCTTCCTGCCGAAACTGGCCAACTCTAACGCCCTTGTGAAAAATGTCTTTGGCAGCTGGGAGTTCAATAGCATCTTCACCGCGGCACAGGGGAGTTCGCTCACCGTCTTCTCGGCGGGCGGTAGCGGAGCCTGTACCAACTTAGACAGCAACGGCAATTGTATCGAGGGCTATGCCAGCACTCTCAGTGCGCTGGTTGGAACTGGCCTGGACCTTAATGGGAGTCTGGGCAACAATTTACGGCCGCTGATCACGCAGATGTCCTGCAGCGAAGGAAAGAGTGGGCCCAATCTCGTAAACTGGCAACATTTCAGTCTCATGGGATATGCGCTTGGAACCTTCCCCAGCAATCTGGCGCCTCGCGGTGCCTGCTACGGCGCGCCCAATACGAACATGGACGCCCAGTTAGCGAAGAATTGGTCCGTCAAGGAAAAGCTTCGGATCAAGTTCAGCATGGACTTCTTCAATCTCTTCAACCATCCGAACTTTAACAGCGGCAACCTTGAAGGCACCGGCTTCACTTCAGGATCTCCTCTGCTTTGCGGAGGAGCACAACAGGCAGTACCCGGCGGTGGCCCAACCGGACAGCCTTGCAGCCCCACCAATAACATCATTACCGGTTCTGCCTCCGGCTCTCCTACGAATCCGAGTTCCAGACTTAATACGCCGACGGGCTTCGCCTCGGCCGGTTCTCAAAACCAGAACCTGGGGCGCAACTTGCAATACACTCTGAGGTTTACGTTCTAACCTGCCAGCAAGGCGACGGGAATCTAAAGATACGCAGGGTCCATCGAAGAAACTCCAAAACATGAGCTGTCAGGCACACGAGAAGGAGTCTCTTCGATGGATGCGTGAGAGGTCACAATTCGTCGAAGGAGAAGACTGGCAGATGTTGCACAGAAGAATGTGTCGCGCGATTTCCTGGACGTACTGCGAGACGCACATCGAGGCCTGCTGATGCACCTGCATCGAGTTCAGCGGGAGAATCGGAGAGGAACAAAATCTCTTTCGGCTCGATGCCAAGCGCCTGGGCGATCCTGCTATAACTCGCAGCATCAGTCTTTGGACCGCTGGCAGTGTCAAAATACGCCTCGATCCATCTGGTCAGGTCTCCGGCTTGGCTATGCTGAAAAAGAAGCTTCTGTGCGAGCACACTTCCTGAAGAGTAGATAGCAACGCGGCGACCTTCATCGTGCCAGCGTCCGAATGCTGCCGGAACGTCGTCAAAAACAGTGCTCTTCAACTGACCGCTGGCATAGCCCGTTTCCCAGATCCGTCCCTGAATAGATTTGAGTGCCGAAGACTTTCTGTCCTCGTCCATCAGCCATACAAGGTAGTCATAGGCCTGCGTACAAGAATGGGCTTCAGAAATTTTTGGCACGCCGTTGGATGTCTCGGCCTGGTTCTCTTCCAGCAACTGGTCCAGATCTCGCCGAATTCCTTCGTCATCCGCATGTTCATAAAGAAACTGCTTCAGGTGCATGCGCGCATAGGAAAACAGGATCTCAGACACGAATGAGATCGGCGTAGTAGTTCCTTCAATGTCGAGCAGGATGACCGAAGGTTTCCGGGGCGGAGTCATCTGCTGACGGTTGCTGGCAATGTACCGTTTAGATAAACAGGACCGAAGCACACAGGCTCATAACCGTCATCGATACCGCTCGAGGTGTAATGAGGCGTCCATCCTGCAGTGTCCTGGAAAAGACGAATCGCACGGATATCCCGATCACCGCAGAGGTTGAACCAGTGACGGGTTCCTCTGGGCACACGGATCAAGTCGCCCGCACTTACCTCCACCGCAACCACCGGGCGTTCTTCGGGGTGGATATGGAAAAGCCCGCGGCCCCGTACGATGAAGCGCACTTCATCTTCGTCGTGCCAGTGTTCGCGATTGAATCTTGCAAGCATGGCTTCGAGGCCAGGCGTCTCCGGCTGCACATCGATCACATCTGCAGTCGTGTAACCACCCTTCTCCTTCAACGCGGAGATCTCCGGGGCATAAACGCTCAGCAGTTCTTCGGGCGATGCGTCCGTGGGAAGCCTTTCGAGATCCCATCGTTCATAGTCGATGTTGATCTGTGCCAGGTAATCACGGACTTGCTTCTCTTTGCGCAACGTGACTTTCTCGTCCGGAATCTCGATGACTGCCATTCCTGCCCCCTTTGACTACTGCCGTTGTTCTCGAATCAGGTGATCCTTGCCGATAACTTCGAGCAGGAATTCCAAGATTTCGACGTGCCGCTGGGCCTCGTTCACATCAGTGCCCCATGTATAAATGCCATGACCGCGCAAGAGCACTCCATGCACACCCGGATGTTCGACCAGAACAGCGTCCAGTCTGGCAGACAAGTCCTCATAGTCCTGCGAATTTTCGAGAATCGGCAGCCATTCGGTGTGCTCATGAGTTTTGATGCCCGAGAGGCCCTTGAGCATCTCATAGCCGGTTATCGCAATTCCACCCTGTTCAGCATATAAGCCGGATAGCACGGTCGCCCAGGTGGAATGCACGTGGAGCACAGATCCTGCCTTCTTCCGATGGACAATCACCCTGTGCAACGAGGTTTCAGCAGAAGGGTGTCCATCGCCGTTGAGAGTGTGTCCGTCTCCATCCACTTCTATGAAGCTGGCGGGGGACAGTCTTCCCTTGTCCTGCCCACTCGCAGTGATGATCAGGCGCAGAGGCTCATAATCGAGAGTCGCACTCAGGTTACCGGAAGTGCCCAACAGCCAGCCTCGCTGGGCCAGCGAGGCTCCTGCCTCTGTTAATTGTCTGATTGCTTCGGCCGCTTCGGTCATAGCTACTTCTGCGTGGCTCAATTTTAGTCGACTAATGGAATATTCAGCGTTTGCCTCCGAGTCGTGCGCTTCCATCTGTATCTTGCTGCCGACGGAGGTTAATGGCGCGCTTCTAGTAAACTGGAAATGAGGAATTTATGCCGGAAATACAGCGCAGGAAGACTGTTACGGTCAGGGTGGGCCGGGTTCGTGTGGGCTCGGAAGCTCCTGTCGTTGTGCAGTCGATGACGAACACCGATACGGCGGATGTCGAGAGTACGATTCAGCAGGTGGCGGCGCTGGCGGGCGCCGGCTCGGAACTGGTCCGGGTGACGGTGAACAACGATGCGGCGGCGAAAGCGGTTCCGCGTATCGTTGAGGGCCTGGCGAAGCTGGATATGGATGTGCCGATTGTGGGGGACTTCCACTATAACGGGCATCAGCTGCTCAAGAAGTATCCGGAGTGCGCGCAGGCGCTGGCGAAGTATCGGATCAATCCGGGGAATGTCTCTGTCGGGCGCAAGAACGACGATAACTTCCGCGCGATGATCGAGGTTGCCGTCGAGAACCAGAAGCCGGTGCGCATCGGTGTGAACTGGGGATCGCTCGATCAGGCGCTGCTGACGCGCATGATGGATGAGAACTCGAAGCTCGTCGAGCCGCTCGACGCGCGCGACGTAATGATGGAGGCGATGTGCCGCAGCGCACTCGATTCCGCTGCTGCTGCGGAGCGCTACGGATTGCGCCATGACCAGATCATCATCAGCGGAAAAGTGAGCGGCGTGCGCGATCTGCTTGATGTTTACGAGATGCTGGCAGCGCGGTGCAATTATCCGCTGCACCTTGGTTTGACCGAGGCCGGCATGGGCATGAAGGGCATCGTGGCCTCGACGGCGGGGTTGTCTCCGCTGCTGCTGAAGGGTATCGGGGATACGATTCGCGTGTCGCTGACTCCGAAGCCGGGCGGTGATCGCACGGAGGAAGTGCTGACGGCCCAGCAGATTCTGCAGTCGCTGGGGATTCGCAGCTTTACTCCGCAGGTAACGGCCTGCCCGGGATGCGGGCGGACGACCAGCACGTTTTTCCAGGAGCTGGCGCAACAGATTCAGAGCTACCTTCGCGAGTCGATGCCGGCCTGGCGGGAGCAGTATCCGGGGGTCGAGGAGCTGAAGCTGGCGGTGATGGGCTGCGTGGTGAACGGGCCAGGCGAGTCAAAGCATGCGAACATCGGCATTTCCCTTCCCGGAACTTTTGAGGAGCCGGTGGCTCCGGTATATGTAGACGGACGGCTGATGACGACGCTGCGCGGCGACACCATCGTTCAGGACTTCACGAGGATTCTGGACGAGTATGTGCGGACGCGGTACGGATCAGCCGAGAAAAAGGAGCAGTTGGTCGAGGTTCACTGACCGGGTACCCCTTCCTCCTACATCCCGTTTGGCTTGCAATTCATAGATTCTAAAAGACTGTCATGACGGTTGGCGTCGGTAAGTCATAGAAAATAAGGACGTCGGGTCTTCGTGTCGTTGAACGGACGCCATGCGAGCGACACGCGCGGCTGGAAATTGCCCTTCCAGCGAAGGATACGCATCCTGGAGCGCGCCGTTCTGTCGGACGTTGGTGGTAGAGATGCCGTCCACTGAAAAGTTCACCATCGACGAACTCGCTCCGCCCAGCGCGATATTGCCCGAGCTGTCCTGCTGCACATTGGAAGAAAGTTGCAGCGAACCAAGAGGGCTGGTCGTGGTCGCGCGGTCATTCAGCGGCAACTCGGTAATCTGCTGATTGTCTTTCGAGTTGCTGAGCGTGGCGTCTTCAGTATTGATCTGATATCCCGTCGCTGTGACAACTACTTCCGTTGATTGCGCCGCCACCGTGAGCGTCAACGGAATGCGCAGCGCCTGCCGGGCATCGAGCTGCGCGTCCGGCACGACCGCCTTTGAAAATCCATCGTGTTCAACGGTGATCGAGTAGTGTCCGGGTTTCAGATTCTCCACCAGAAAATCTCCGGCATTTCCGGTGGTGGCCTTGCGGCTCAGGTCCTGGTCCAGAGAACGGATTGTCACCGTTGCGCCCGGAATCACCGCGACCGAAGCATCCGACACGGTTCCGAGAACGCTGCCCAGAGTGGATTGGGCCCGCGCGCAGCACGCGCTCACGCCGAGCAGAACCGCAACGAACAACGCCGTGCGCCCCAGAGCTATGCACCTCAGATGCTTGCCGGCAAAGCCGCGCCGGTCCAGTTGAGCAACCTGCTGCGAAGGATGGCTGCCTTTGCTCTCTTCAGCGAGAAGCAACATGCGTTCGAGATGAAGGAGTAAGACGGTATGAGCAATAACAGGAGAGCAAATGAAATGAGACTTTTGAGAAGTGACCACGGATACCCCCGCGGGGAATCCCCGTCACTTCTAAGCAGACGCCACAAGTCATATATCTTGCCGAAAGGTTTCGTAAAGAAGCCGTAGTCATAAGCTTTCTCTATGGGCTGGGCGCTGGTTTTAAAGCGCCGCATGTCTGACAGAGCCGGCCAGTTACCACAAAAGTGATGTCCGCGGATCAGCATGCTGTCGACCACTCGCGCGTTTTCAACCCATTTATCGATGACTTTCCGCTCGGCGTTTTTGTCACCGTACTGCTTAGAGCACATCTTTCAGTATCGGGCGGTCACTTGTCCGAGTTGGCGACTTGTCGGCCAAGTGACGACAAACGATAAGGCCATACCAGGACTGCCCGGCCGAGGCGTGCTGGGGCCGCCCTCATCGCGCGGCGCCCTTTCGCCGTCGCTGCTCACTTGCCTTCTTTATTTCGCTCATATCGCCGGCTGGACGTATCTCCCACAACGTCCCATACTTCA
>DATAQX010000075.1:0-5282 GCA_036264455.1 Silvibacterium sp.
GTGGCCGACTGAGGGGAGGTATCGGGCGATCCCTTATAGAACAATTGGCGCTTTCCGTTATTGACATCGGATCGAGCTGGGTATAGAACTTTGTCGCTCGCCAACGCACGTAAGTTGTCCGTCTTTTCCCTTCGGGTGTAGTGGGGCCTCTTCACATGATTAGTTTCGGGACGATGGCTCGCTCGTCATTTGCCCGGAAAGAGCATTGACTTCCGTCAGAGTCGGCACGTGTGTGTCGACGAGGTGAAGTGACGTGTGCAAAACGACGCGAAGCCGCAATGGGTCCACGTGCAGCCTAAGAGCGCGGAAGAACGACCTCAGCTACTTCCCTGTACAAAGTCACCATTGCCTGGGCGAATACAGCGACGACTCCGGATTTCTCTTTGTAACAACGGAGCTGAAGAATTCCGCTGGAGCGCTCGTGTGGTTATGGTTATTTTCGTCGGAGCCGCCATGCCCTGCCCAGAGTTGACCCTCGTGGGCCTACCTAAAGTCTGATCACAAACGAGGTTACTGTGAGAAATCGCCGCCTTTTCATTACGTTTTTCCTATTTCTGCTGTCACTGTCGCAACTGGGGTTCTCCCAGGCACCAGGTACCGCCTATAACACGGCATTCAACTATGTCGTTACTTTCTATCCGCGCTGGTTTACATATCATCAGTTTGCGAGCCCGAACCGGCTGATTGGACCAAACCGCATCAGTCCCATTTACCACGCTGTGGTAGCTATCAACGTCGATACGGCTTATGCCAGCGCGTTCTTTACTATAACGAACGAGCCTGTAATCGTAACCATCCCCTCGACCAATACCATCTATTCCGTCCTTATGTTGGACGAGTACGGAAATCTTGTGCCGGGAATGAAAATCACTGCCTCGCAACCCGGAACGCCTCCCAAGGTGTACGCGCTCATCGGGCCGAACTGGAGCGGCGGCACGCTTCCCGACGGAGCAATTCAAATCAGACCTGGCGTTAACATCGGTGCAATCATCTTCCGCGCCGACAATTACATAAAAAATGGAAATACGTATCAGGACATGCATGACGAAGCAAACACTTTCCGGAAGAACCTTTGTCTCGTTCCGCTTTCACAATATCAGCCTTGTCCCAATGCCGGAAAGACAGAGATCCTTCCCCAGTTCATATTCGCTGTTCCCTACAAGGGTATCGCGGTAGGACTCATTGCTATTGACCCCATCGCGTTTCTCAAAAATCTTCGGACAGCGGTGTTGAGTCCAACCACTGAGCTGACGCCGGAGGAGCAGACGCTTTCGGACAACTTCAACGCTTTTTTCCATAATCCGCGCAATTGGCCACAAATGGCTGCCGCCACCAAGGCCGCACATGCGGACATTGACCGAAACTATTTCGCCACCACTTGGCAAGGCACGAACTGGATCCACTTTACGGATATCGCCGAATGGGTCCAGCCATCGCAATACCTCGACCGTTCCTCCGTCACGGACTACATCCAGTACGGAAACAACATTACAGCCGCTTCTTATTACCATGCGTTTGTGGACGGCAACGGCATTCCACTCGACGGCAGCAAACACAACTACGTCCTGACGTTCGAGCAGGGACAGCAACCTCTGGTGCAACGATTCTGGTCGGTGACGGCGTACCTCCCTCTCTCCATCGAGCTGGTACCGAACCGGGCAAACAAGTACGCAGTGGCCAGCTACACTCCAGGCCTGGACACGGCCGGGGATGGCTCGGTGAGCATCGTGATGGCAGTAAACAAACCAGCCGACGTTCCGGAGGCCAATTGGCTGCCGATCCCGAGAGGCCCATTCAACATCCTGCTTCGCGCCTACGGACCACAGAACGCCGCTACGTACGTCCCGCCGCAAATACAGGTGTTGTTGCAGTGAAGAGAGCTGTGAGGCGCCAGCCCCGGGCGGTTAGTGTCCTGAAGAAGGATGCGAAACCCGGGGCACCGCGCCCGCATAATCGCCGTTGCTCCAGGTTCAACTCTCGAACTATGGGCAGAAGCCCGATCGCGTAGTTCACCGCACCTTCGAGGTACAAGTCATGAGGCCGCTTCAGCTTTGCTCCGTTGCCCTTTTGCTCATCGTCGCGATGCCTCTGTCATCGCAGGACATGCCGGACTACCGCTCGCGTACTATCTACTTCCTTCTGACGGACCGCTTTCACCCGCACCAGCCTTACAATCCGTATGTCGATCCGCGGTTCCCAGACGCGACTAATTCAGTCGACTGCTTCACGAACAGCTGCAACACAGAGGAAGAATTCCGCAAATACTGGGGCGGCGATCTCCAAGGACTCGAGGAGAAGCTCGACTATATCCAGCACCTCGGTGCCTTAGCCATTTGGGTCACGCCGCTGGCTGAGAACGTTCCTATGTACGAGGGCGGCACAGGGTATGGCACGGGATACCACGGCTACTGGGTCCAGAACTACTACCAGGTAAATCCGCATTTTGGCGATTGGGCTGATGTTGAGGACCTGAGCGACAATTTACACGCCCGCAGCATGCGGTATATGCAGGACATCACTCTCAATGACTCAAACCCGAATGACAATCATGTCTACGGCCGTGTTTATAACGGCGACGGCAGAATCTTCGTCCGCAGCTTCAAGAACGACTTTGATCATGTTTACGGTGGACGTTTCTACAAGCACTACGAGAAGACACCGCAATGCCAGCAAGCCGCAACCGTTACAGATACGGAATGGACGTGGTGGCAATTGCATCACTGCCCGCTGGCCGACCTGAGCGGCTGGAACCAGCACGATCCGTTGACCGCGCAATACCTGACCAATGCAGGCGAGACGTGGATTGACCATGGCGTCGACGATTTCCGGCTCGATGCAATCAAGTTTGTTTTCCCTGATTTCGTCAGCAGCTTCACGCACGCCATGATCGATCACTTCCAGGAACTGGGGCGCCCAGACCCTTACATCGTGGGAGAGTTCTCCGGGGGCGGGGTTGGCTATTCAAAGTCCCTGGTTTTCGCCGACCACTACGGCTACTTCAAGACAAACCTCCTCGACTTTCAGCTGTCGTTTGAACTGAATCGCTTTATCGGCGGCTCCTATGAAGTAAGCTCCGAGCAGGCGGATGCGGGCGACCTCGACAGGCTGTTGTGCCAGCGAGTGATTGCGTTCAAGGGCCGTGATGACTGGATGGGCACGTTCCTCGACAACCACGATGAAATTCGCACAATGACGCGCCTGAAGGTGCTGAAAGTGCCCACGGAGACAGAGCGTCGCCAACGGATGGACCTCGGCACTGTTTTACTGATGACCGTGCGGGGCATCCCTATCATCTACTACGGCGACGAACAGTATCTTGCCGTGTATGACGCGCCGGGCGTGACGTATTACCCGCAATACGTCAATTCCGGCAGTGACGATCCTTGGAACCGGCCCGGAATGCAAAGCTGGGAGGAGAGCACTCCGGCGTTTCGCCTGGTCAGCGCGCTCGCGGCCCTGCGCAAAGCTAGCCCTGCAATCCAGCGGGGCATGTACATCCCGCTTTACGCCAAGGGTGACGTTCTCATCTACGAACGGATTGACTGGGAACGCACAGATGGGGAACGCACTCATGGTGGCGATTTGGTTCTAGTGGCGGTAAACCGCGGCGCAGCGACTGACGTCGAGCTTCAAAGCCGGCTGGGCTTTTCGCCTGGAACCTACCGCGGTCTAATTGCCGACGCGACCTCAGCAAATGCAGGCAACTACCTGGGCGTGGGTCCGAAGGGCTCAACCGTGCACCTCGGTCCGCTCAGTTCGATCGTGGTGCGCAGATGAAGCGCTTGCCACGCGCCGTCGTTATCGGTCTACGTTGACGAGGAGGGTGGGCTCACCACGATCCTCGTGTGCAGATTATCGCGCCCCAGTTCCTGAAGCTTCGCCGCGACCAAACCTCCGAGACGGATCCCGACGATGAGAGCGCCGCATAGAATTTGCATCCGCTCGCCTGAGACCCCGGCATAGACACTCGGGTCAGAATGTGGTCGCCCGTCACCAGATCCGCCGCGATTCCCCGCTCGCGTTCGCAACTGCGCCGCGTTTCCCGAAGTAGAGCGCCCTGATGCGTGAGATCGAAGGGAGCGGATCGACCAGCCCAAGAAGTTTGCATCTAACTCCACAGGGGGCGGTCTTTTGTCGCGGATGTGAACTGAGCAAATAGACAATCCCCTGTCCGAGCGCCTGGTGGCCGGGTATGCTTCGTTTTAATTGCAGGATGGTTTTCGGTGTCAGCGCACTTTTCGTCCTTGGTTGCGGGGGCAATTCCCCGGGGTCCCCTGCGTCTTCCAAGATCCAGCACATCGTCATCATCATGCAGGAAAACCGCTCCTTCGATAATCTCTTCAATGGTTTTCCTGGTGCGGATACCGTCCCGTCCGGCCCAAGCCATGGACAGATGATTCAGCTACAGCCGATTTCCCTCGAGCAGGGGAGTGACCTGGACCATACCCACATCGGTTGGTGGATGGATTGGGATAACGGTCAAATGGACGGCTTTTCCCACGAAAAGTATCCGATTCCGAACCTGTCTTATGCTTATGTGCCGCAGAGCGAGACGGTCCCCTATTGGACACTGGCCAAGACCTACACACTCGGCGACAGGATGTTCCAATCCAACACCGGCCCCAGTTTTGTTGCGCACCAATACATGATTGCTGGCCAGTCGGCGAACACGGACGAGAACCCTTCTGCTGCTCCGTGGGGATGCGATGCGCCCAGCAAAGAGCGAGTCGCGGTGATTGGACCGAATGGAACTGATCTTTCGGGTGTGTATCCATGCTTCGACTATCCGACGATGGCGGACAAGCTGGATGAAAAAGGGATTTCCTGGCGATATTACGCGCCATCTGCCACGCAAAAAGGCATTGGACCTTTGAGCGGAGGATTTATCTGGTCGGCGTATCAGGCGATTCACCACATTCGTTTTGGAGCGGACTGGACCACCGATGTGATTTCGCCGAACACCCAGGTGCTCACCGATATTCCAAATGGGAAGCTGGCGCAGGTGACCTGGATCGTTCCGTCAAGGGCGACTTCAGACCATCCAGGGCCTGGATCTACGGCGGAAGGCCCGGACTGGGTGGCATCGATCGTAAATGCTATCGGGAAAAGCCAGTTCTGGGCTTCGACCGCCATCTTCATCTCCTGGGATGACTGGGGAGGATGGTATGACCATGTCAATCCCCCGCAGGTCGACCAGATGGGTTTGGGGTTTCGCGTCCCGCTGATCGTAGTTTCGCCCTATGCCAAGCCGGGATACATCTCGCATCGGATCCATGAATTCA
>DATAQX010000078.1:0-4636 GCA_036264455.1 Silvibacterium sp.
TGATTCTCGACGGACCGAGCGAGCCGGCGCGGCAGATCATTGGCGTTGATGCGCGGGCACGCATTCTCCCCCGGTGGCTGATCACCGAGCGCTTCGATCCGGCCGAGACACTGAAAACCCTTGCTGTGCCCAAGCTCTTCCTCGACCGGAACGGCATGAAATCGAGAACTGAACAGCTTTACCGGCCCGCGGCATTTCCAAAAGAGTATTTTGAATTGAAGCCGGGCGCATACGAAGCGACCCTGCGGCGCTTTTTCGACGAAATATTGCCGTAGCCAGCACTTTCAGTAGAAGATTGGCGGGGAGACTCGTCATGTTCAGTTCGTTTGAGCGGATAAGGCCTTTGTCGGCGCTGATTGCGCGCCTGGTTTTGGGCACGATCATGGTGGTTCACGGCGCACAGAAGATCTTTCCGCGCGGATCGCTCTATCAGTTTACGCAGTTTGTCGCCCACCTGGGCCTTCCCTACTGGCTGGGTTACGTGTCCGCCTTCACTGAGCTGTTCGGCGGCGCACTGCTGATTCTCGGTCTGCTGGTGCACCTTGCAGCCCTGGCCATCGCCATCGACATGGCTGTGGCTATCTTCAAAGTCCATCTGCATCATGGACTTACTGGCCCTCAGGGCTTCGAGTTCCCTCTGGCCCTCTTTGCATTGGCAGTGGTGTTGATGGGTACTGGACCCGGGTTCATCGCTGCGGACGGATACGTGTTTCGAGGCCGCGGCGGCCGCTGAAAACCTCAATTTTTCCTCAATCCCGCTGCCCGATGGCACCACTCAAGGGGCTGAGCGCGAGGATTCAGATAAAATCTGAGTGGAGTTCACTCACTTTTCATCATTGCTCCCGCCCGATCGCTTGACAAGCCTTTGTGAAAGCAACTACCTTAGCAATCGGAAGGGGTAAGTGCTAACGAGCCGCCTGGCTCGGGTACGGCATCAGCCTCATCGGACTACCGAGTCCATTGATTCAGCACTAATACTCGCGGGAGAACCCCGCGCGAAGGAGAAGCAACGCAATGGCACCTGCAACTGCATCCGTAGCGACCACCTTTACTCCGCTGCATGATCGCATCCTGCTCCGGCGAATTGAAGAGGGTGAGACGATCCGTGGCGGCATCATCATTCCCGACAGCGCCAAGGAAAAGCCCCAGGAAGGCGAAGTGATTTCCGTGGGCAAGGGCAAGTCGAACGACGAGGGCAAGGTATTTCCTCTCGACGTGAAGGCTGGCGACCGCGTTCTGTTCGGTAAGTACTCCGGCACCGAGATCAAGATCGACGGTGAAGAGTTCCTGATCATGCGCGAGGAAGAAGTGCTCGGCATCCTCAAGAGCAAGTGAACCAGCCGTTCAGGCGAACGCGCTTTTCAGCGCAAGGACTGGCCGTCCAGGCAAAGGGCCTTCGGCCAAAACCTTTGAACAAGATTCTTGAACCGGGAGCAGCCGCTCCCCTGCTGTAAGGAGAAATCAGAAATGGCAAAGCAAATTCTGCATGGAGAAGATTCCCGCCAGGCAATTCTGCGCGGCGTGAACACTCTCGCCGAAGCAGTAAAGGTGACTCTCGGTCCCAAGGGCCGCAATGTGGTCATCGAGAAGAAGTTTGGATCGCCCACGATCACCAAGGATGGCGTGACCGTGGCGAAAGAAATCGAGCTCAAGGATTCCCTCGAGAACATGGGCGCGCAGATGGTGCGTGAAGTGGCCTCGAAGACCTCCGACGTGGCCGGTGACGGCACCACGACTGCAACGGTTCTGGCCCAGGCCATCTACCGCGAAGGCGTAAAGACGGTTGCCGCCGGCGCGAATCCGATGGCTCTGAAGCGCGGCATCGACAAGGCAGTTGAGGCCATTGTCGGCAAGCGCGATGAGAACGGCGTTGTGATCGGCGGAGCGCTCTCGAGCTTTTCGAAGCCCGTTACCGGCGACATGATCGCTCAGGTGGGCACCATTTCGGCCAATTCCGACTCGACTATCGGCACCATCATTGCCGAGGCGATGAAGAAGGTCGGCAAGGACGGCGTGATCACGGTGGAAGAGTCGAAGACGCTTGAGACTCTGCTTGAGGTTGTCGAGGGCATGCAGTTCGACCGCGGCTACCTGAGCCCTTACTTCGTCACCGATCCGGACCGCATGGAAGTCTCCCTCGAGGAGCCCTACATCCTGATCCACGAGAAGAAGATCAGCTCGATGAAGGACCTGCTTCCTCTGCTGGAGCAGGTTGCACGCAGCGGTAAGCCGCTTGTGATCATCGCCG
The DNA here is from genome assembly GCA_036264455.1 of Silvibacterium sp. Classification (GTDB taxonomy): domain Bacteria; phylum Acidobacteriota; class Terriglobia; order Terriglobales; family Acidobacteriaceae; genus Silvibacterium. The sequence continues at coordinate 2,249 of DATAQX010000078.1, forward strand.
AGGACGTCGACGGCGAGGCGCTCGCGACTCTGGTAGTCAACAAACTGCGTGGCACGCTGAACGTGGCTGCGGTGAAGGCTCCCGGCTTCGGCGACCGTCGCAAGGCAATGCTCGAAGACATCGCCAAGCTGACCGGCGGCAAGGCCATCACGGAAGACCTCGGCATCAAGCTCGAGAACGTGAAGGTCGAGGACCTGGGCCGTGCGAAGCGCGTGACCATCGACAAGGACAACACGACTATCGTCGAAGGCCGTGGCGAGCACAAGGCCATCGAGGGTCGCGTGAAGGAGATCCGCAACCAGATCGAGAAGACGACCTCCGACTACGACCGTGAGAAGCTCCAGGAGCGCCTTGCGAAGCTGGTCGGCGGCGTGGCCGTCATCAAGGTGGGCGCGGCAACCGAAACCGAGATGAAGGAAAAGAAAGCTCGCGTTGAGGATGCCATGCACGCAACGCGTGCCGCTGTTGAGGAAGGAATCGTTCCCGGCGGTGGCGTGGCGTTCGTGCGCAGTGCCAAGGACGTGGACGCGTTGATCAAGAAGCTCGAAGGTGACGAGAAGATCGGCGCCCAGATCATTCGTCGCGCCATCGAGGAGCCGCTGCGCCAGATCGTCGGCAACGCCGGCGAGGAAGGTGCTGTGGTCGTCGGCAAGATCCACGAGAGCAAGGATCCCAACTACGGCTACAACGCGGCAACGGGCGTTTTCGAGGATCTGGTGAAGGCCGGTGTCATCGACCCCACCAAGGTTACGCGCACGGCCCTGCAGAACGCCGCTTCAATCGCTGGCCTGATGCTGACGACCGAAGCCATGGTCGCCGACATCCCCGAGCCGAAGACTGCGCCTGCTCCGGGTGGTCACGGCGGCGGCATGGACGGCATGTACTAGGACTTCGCGTCCAGCGACACGGGCCTTCGGCCCCGCAACATAAAAGCCCCGCAGCGATGCGGGGCTTTTTCTGCTCAGGCACCTGGTTTCTTCGTGTTTCTGGGTTTTTCTCGCTCCAAATTACACCGTTCCCTAAAGAAAACTCTCTGAGGTACCAAAGTAATACCAAGAAATGGTTATGTCCTTTTTAGCTCCCGTTAGTCTATTAATATTAGAAATCAAAATTTACAGACGAAACCCGCTACGACGAGTTCACTAGCGGGTTTATGCTCGTGATCCTGGTACACCTGAAGAATGTAGGGGGAGTCTGAACCGTACTCAGGAAGGTCTTTATCTGGCGCCAACGTGCAGCTTCTTATATCGAAGTGCACCAGCCGGATTTCAATCTTGCGGGCGATGAGCTGTCGAACCCCATTCGGGAAATTCGTCACGCTACAGGCTATAACAACAAGAACAATCGCAAGCTCCGCAACCATAAAAGCCCTGACTTGGAAACCAGGGCTTCTTTTTCCGGCTGTGATCGAACGCGCCTGCTTTAAACACCAGTTCGGACATTACAGGGACTCGTTCAATAACTCCAGCAGCTTCTCTGGGTCGCTTGTCGGCGGCAGACAAGATGCCCCTTGGCACACAACCGCAAAAGCCGCTTTCGAGCCAGGTTCTGGCAAGTGTGGCAGCGTCTCCGCCAGCACCGGAGGCAGATTCTCAGCCGTAACCTGCTCAGGACGAAGCACTATCACCTGCTTGTTGGCAGCGTATCTGGCCGTTGCGATCGCCGCGAGCTTCTTTGCCTCGATTCCCTCTCCGATTACCACCACCTGAACTGGCGGCAGCAGTAGCAATTCGAGAGCGAGGCCGTAGGTTCCGGCATAGAGCCCGAAATGCTCGACAATTCCTGCGAAATTCTCCAGCGTGTCTTCAGCTTTCTCGCGAAAATCTGCGCGGCCGCTCAGAGCTTCGAGCCGGAGCAGTGCGATCGCCGCAGCAGGATTCCCCGCCGGCGTCGGCGTGTCCTGCAGCGGCTTCCGTCGCGCCGAAAGTACTCCCAGGGGAGCATCGTTCCCAATTTCCGTATCGAAGAACGCGCCGCCGGTCCGATCGTAGAATCGCGCGATCATGCTCTCGCCAATCTCGACTCCAGCCTCGTAGTACCTGCGGCTGCCCGATGCCTCCCATGCGTCCACAAGCGCCTGAATCAGGAACGCGTAGTCATCGAGCACCCCCGCGACATAGCGTTTCTCGGCTGCATTTTCCGAATATGCAATCACATGCGCCAACCCGCGATCTTGCTGCCAGCCTTCATTCAGAATGCGGTCCAGTGTCTTGAGTGCAAATTGGCGTGGGGCTTCCAGATCCAGAACATGCGCGGCATCGAGATACGCCGAGATAGCGAGCGCATTCCACGACGTATAAATGGTCTTGTCGATATAAGGTGTGGGCCGCAGCAGACGCGCCGCCTGAAGTTTCTGTTTTGCCGACAGCAGTTCCCTTTCCGTGGCTT
>DATAQX010000162.1:0-8214 GCA_036264455.1 Silvibacterium sp.
ATGTGCGTCTTCTCTTCCTCGGTGTAGCCCTGCAGCTCGATGATCTCCATGCGGTCAAGCAGCGGCGCCGGAATCGGGTCAAGCTGGTTCGCCGTGCAGATGAAGAGCACCTTCGACAGGTCGAAAGGCTGGTCGAGATAATTGTCGCGGAACGTATTGTTCTGCTCCGGGTCGAGCGTCTCGAGCAGCGCCGAAGACGGATCGCCACGGAAGTCGCGGCCCAGCTTGTCGATCTCGTCGAGCATGAAGACGGGGTCGTTGGTGCCGGCGCGGCGCAGGTTCTGAATGATCTGGCCGGGCAGGGCTCCGATGTAGGTGCGGCGATGGCCGCGAATTTCGGCCTCGTCGTGCATGCCGCCGAGTGAAATGCGCTGGAACTTGCGGTCCAGGGCACGCGCGATCGAGCGGCCCAGCGAGGTTTTGCCTACGCCTGGAGGTCCGACGAAGCACAGGATCGGCCCCTTCATGTCCGGCTTGAGACGGCGGACAGAGAGATAGTCGAGGATGCGGTCCTTCACTTTCTTGAGGTCGTAGTGATCCTCGTCGAGAATCTGCTTGGCCTTCGCGATGTCCACTTCGCTGCCCGAAGACTTCGACCAGGGCAGCACGGCAAGCCACTCGATGTAATTACGCGTGAGCGAGTAGTCGGCGGCCATGGGCGACATGCGCGAGAGGCGGTTCAGCTCTTTGAGAGCCTCTTTTTTCGTCTCTTCGGGCATACCCGCGGCTTCGATCTTCTCGCGGAGCTCTTCGATGTCCTTCTGGCCCTCGTCAGCGTCGCCGAGCTCCTTCTGGATGGCCTTCATCTGTTCGCGCAGATAGTAGTCGCGCTGCGACTGCTGGACCTGATCCTGCACTTCGGACTGAATCTTGTTGCGAAGCTGCTGAACCTCGAGCTCCTTGGCAAGGTGCTTGTTGACACGCTCCAGGCGAGCTGTGACGTCGGGCGTTTCCAGCAGCTCCTGCTTGTCGGTTGTGGCGAGGAACGGCAATGAGGAGGCGATAAAATCGACCAGACGGCCGGGCTCCTCGATATTCATGGCGATCGTCTGCAGTTCGTCGGAGAGCGTTGGCGAAGCAGTTACAATCTGCTGGAATTCGGACAGGACGTTACGCTGCAGCGCCTCGATTTCCGATCCTTTTTCGGGAAAAATCTCCGGAACGGGTTCGACCGAGGCGGTCATGAACGGCTCAAGCTGCGAGAACATGCCTAGCTTCACCCGCTCCGTGCCTTCGGTGAAGACGAAGAGGCTTTGATTCGGCATCTTCACAACTTTATGGACGGTCGCGAGTGTGCCGTACGCGTGCAGATCGCTCGGCTGCGGCGCGTCCATGCGCGCATCGCGCTGGGCGACGACGACAATCGTCTTCTCGTCTCCGAGTGACTGGATGAGTTGAATGGAGCTTTCGCGGCCCACAGTCAGGGGCAGCACGGCATGAGGAAACAAAACGGTGTCGCGAACAGGAAGAACCGGCAGCGTCTTGCCACCGCCGTTTTCATCGCGCCGTTTGGGAGTGCTGGGGTGAATCTCACTTAAGAAATCGCTGGCCATTGAGTGCCTTCTTATCAGATTATTAGCTATTAGACGCTACACATCTAATATAGTCGCAAGATTCGACGATGGTTCCAGATCATATTATTTTTCAATAGCTTAGGCTTTAACATTGCCCGGGGCCTACTTACTGAGGGTCCGCTTCTACTCTTGGATGCGTCTACGCGCAAAGTACCAGCCCGGTTCCCAACCCAAAGTTCATCGGCAACTTCACCAGCAAGGTTGAAGCTGTCAGGCTTCCCGCTGCCCGGAACGGTACCGGCCTAATTCTTTGACCATGGAACAGTGGCGGGCAAGCAGCTCCAGCGCGGCATCGGCCGAGGTCGGCGTTGAGAGCTGGTAGTCGGCGTAGAAGACATATTGCCACGGTTGCCCGTGCACGGGCCGGGATTCGATCTTTGTCAGATTCGTACCCTGGCCGGCGAAGACCTGGAGAGCCTCGACAAGGGTTCCGGGCCGGTTCTCGACAGTAAATGCCAGGCTTACCTTGTCCGCATGAGGATCGACCTTAACCTGGCTGCGGCGCCTGACGAGAAAAAAGCGCGTGTAATTTTCCGGATTGTCTTCGATGTCGGCGGCAAGAGTTTCTCCGCCGTAGTGGATCGCTGCCTGAGCGCCGGCAATTCCCGCGGAAGAGCGATCGCGCAACTCCACCAGCTGTTTCACGCTGCCTGCCGTGTCATAGAACGGGATGGCCTCGATCTGCGGATGCTGCTCGAGAAAATGGCGGCATTGCGCCAGGGCGACGGGATGCGAGTACACACGCTGAATCTGTTCGAGCGTGCTGCCGGGCACGGCAATCAGGTTATGGCGAATGCGCAGGAGCAATTCACGCTCTACTGAGACATCGTGAGTCAGCAGCAGATCGTAGTGCTCCACTACCGATCCCGCCAGCGAATTCTCAATGGGAATGGCGGCGGCATCCACGCGGCCCTCAGCAACGGCGGAGAAGACTTCTGACGATAGCGCGCACGCAAGAATGGTTGCCTGCGGTGAAAACTTTAAAGCCGCTTCGTGACTGAACGAACCGGGCTCTCCCTGAATGGCGATATGCATTGCGCGGATCGAACCTCAAATTTCCGATTGTACGGCAACCCTATTCGGCTGGCGTGCACCCTATCACACCGTACGAAGTGAACGACCTAACGAAAGAGGGGACGAAGGTCATGTTATGGACCATTTTCGTAATTCTGCTGGTGCTGTGGCTCGTTGGTTTGGTTAGTTTCCACGCAATCGGAGCGTACATCCACATCCTGCTGGTGATCGCGTTGGTGGTTTTGTTAATCCAGCTCATTGGCGGAAGGCGATCGGCGCTTTGATAAACAACAATGCACGACAACAGGACACAGGAAAGATCATCTGTCATACGGGAGTAGTTTATGAACAAAGATCAAGTAAGCGGGAAAGTAGATCAGGCGACCGGCAAGGTCAAAGAGAAAGTCGGAGAAGCGGTTGGAAACCAGAGCCTGGCTAACCAGGGTGTAGCGGACCAGGTAAAAGGTGCAGCCAAAGAAACGTGGGGCAACGTGAAGGAAGCGGTCCACGAGACGGCAGAGCACCGGAAGCATGAAGCCGAACAGCGTGCGACGGATGCTCGCAAGGAGGTTTCGAATACGGTCGAGAAGATCAAGGACAATGTGAACGAGAAGATCGAGGAGCAGAAGGAATACGATCGCATCAGGGAGCGCCGGCCAGCCTGAGCGACTTCTCTCCTGAAATGAAAGCCCGCGGTGCGCCGCGGGCTTTCATTTTCCGGATTGTTTACCGGCGCAGCAGCAGATCCACCTTACCTGCGCAGCAGCAGATCTACCGCGACAAACAAGAAGAAGAGAGCAGAAATCACGCCGTTCATTGTGAAGAAGGCCGCATTTAATCGGCGCAGGTCGCGCGGGGAAACGATCATGTGTTCGTAGAGCAACAGAGCGCCGACGACGGCGACTCCGATGAGCGCGGCAGGCCCCAGCGCAAAGACGCGGACCAGCCATACGAGCAGCGCAAGCATTACAAGGTGCATGGCACGCGCAATCCAGAAGGCCGCTGTAATGCCATAGGTTGAGGGTACGCTGAAGAGTCCGGCCGAGCGATCATGACCGGCGTCCTGGCAGGCATAGAGGAGATCGAAGCCGGCCACCCAGAACATCACGGCAAGAGTAAGAATGAGAATGCGCGGGTCAAGCGTGCCGCGCACTGCGATCCATGCCGCGGCAGGAGCAATTCCCAGCGCTACTCCCAACGCAAGATGCGACCAGCGCGTGAAGCGTTTGGTGTAGGAATAGGCGAGGATGATCGCCAGCGAAAGCGGCGAGAGCAACAGAGTGAGACGGTTCAGCTGGCTGGCTGCGAATACAAAGAGCGCCGCCATAACCAAAGTGAAGCCGCCGACGAATCCGCGGGTAAGCAAACCGGCGGGAATGGCTCGCGACCGGGTGCGGGGATTCGCGGCATCGAGAGAAGCGTCAGCCCAGCGATTAAAGGCCATGGCCGCCGAGCGCGCCGTCACCATGCAGACGATGATCCAGAATATCTGCGCCGGATGCGGCATGCCGCCCGCAGCCAGCATGGCGCCGGTGAGAGCAAAGGGCAACGCAAAGATCGAATGTTCCCACTTGATCATCTCCAGCGTTACGCCGATGCTGCGAAAGAAGCCCATGCTTTGAGTGTAAAGGCAGGGAACAGGGATTAGGGAACAGGCGGCAAGGATAACTATTAGCTTGGGCCCACCCAAAAATCCGATCTACTGTCTCTCAGGCAAGATTGTGCAGTACCCGACGTGATCCGAAGGTGCTGCCTCGTGCGAAGCTTTGCTGCCGGCGACAGAAACAGTGTGGCCCAGTTCCTGTTCTCTGATCCCTGTTCCCTAATCCCTAATGGCTAATGGCTAATGGTTGCCTCATTATCTCTGCTCCGGCTGCCCCGCAACCTGCAACAGATTCGTTACCTTGAAGACGCCGGGAACCGAGTTGGCGCGAATGCCGGCTGTGTCCTTGTCCGCCTGGCTGTCGACAACTCCATACAGGGTGACGTTGCCGTTCTGTACCGCGATACGAATCGGCTGAGCGGGGTCGATCGCGTACCGGTTCAACGATGTGAATCCGTAAACCGAGCGATAAACGGCTCGGCGTATCCGGTCGTCCATAGGCGAGACCGGATCGACCGAAATCTCGTTGATGACATCCTTCACACCTTTTGTATTGGAAGCCACAGCCACGGCGGAATCGGCATCGACCGGGCCATAGGCGCTTCCGCCTAATGTCACGACTCCATCGTGAACGCTGACACTGATGGCGTTGAAAGGCGTTGTACCGTAGCCGACGCGATCATATTGAATTGCCTTGACCAGCTTTTCCTGCAGCTGGGCGTCAGAGATTTCCGGCCCGGCGACCTCAATTTCGTTATCAACCGCGGCCACGCCCTTCACGTGATGCACTCGCTTGTCGGCGTCTTCCCTCTGGGAAAAGACATCGACGGTGCCGGTGAGTTTCGCGACTCCATTGTGAACCGTGACCTGCACGTTTTTGAACTGTGACTTGTTCAACGCCTTGTTCATGATCTCGGCGCGAAGACTGTTGTCATCCGCCTGGGCCGCTGCGACGGAATGGCGCGATAACGCAGCAGACGCGCCAAACAGCAAAAGTGCCATTACCACCGGAACCAGATTGCTCTTCATCTTTCTCATCTCAGAATCCTCTCTGCTCTCCCTTACGGGCGAAGGCCGTGCCGGATACAGTTGAATGCATTGCCGGAATCCCTATAACTCGCGAGATGCCCTGGGAATGTTCGCGGGATGCCAATTTACTCTAAATGTCTTCGTGGTGCCAGCCTGTTATCTGTAGCGGCGGCGAATTCTGAAGAGCAGGCTGAAGACTCCCGATTCGTCACGCACTGCCAGCACTGAGACGGTTTGCGTGATATTCACCTGCGCCTGGATGAGCTGCTGCGCGGTCGTATTAATGTTGGTGGCATAGGTGAGAACAGCGTTTCTTCCTATCTGCTGCGCGACGGTAATGCGGGCGGTTGAGTTGCCCACTCCGCTTATGTAGTTCGGATCGATTCTCACGCTGCCAACACCAAAGAGCTTTTGGATCCGAGTGCTGACCGTGGCATTCAACGCTCCGCCCAGCAGAGTATCCGCCGTCGAGTTCACTCCCAGCTGCTGCTGCTGCATGGCGAAGATCTGCTGCTCTTCCTGCGTGCGGCCCACGGCCAGCAGCGAGAAGATATCCTGTTCCGACAAGGGCGGCGTGGAACGGAAAGTCGGCGTCAGCTTCGAAGGCGTCCCATTCAACCCGATGGTGATGTCATAGTCCTGGACATGGGCTGTTGCGCTGAGATCGATCAACGGATCGATACGGACGGGGTTCGTGAAATAGATGTCGCCGTGTTGCAGTTCGTACTCGGTCCCGGCGAAGGTGGCGTTGCCTTGGGTGATCGAGATGTGGCCCAGCACCGAAGGCTGAGCAAGGGTGCCGCGAATCCGCAGATCGACGTCGCCTGCCAGCCTGGCAAAGGAATTCTGAAAATCGAGCTGCGGCGCCGACACCAGGTGGATATCCAGCCGCACACGATTGGCGGGGGCGTTGGGGTCAGGCGGAAGAGCGGCGCCGGTGGTGGTAAATGCCGCCAGATCCAGATCGCTGCGGATGACGAATCGCGTGATGGTCACATTCCCGCTCAGCAGCAAAGCGCTCGGCGTTCCCAGCAGACGCATTCTGGCGTCCGCCATGGAGCTGATACCCTGCGGATAACGGACGCGGACATCCTTGGCGGTCGCGGTGAGATCGGCATACACCCCCTGCTGAAAGGTAATAAAGCCTCCCACGTCCAGTTGTCCTCCGCCACTTATGGCGCTCAGTTTCTTCACCTGCAGGCGGTTCTGATCGAAGACCAGAGTGCCATTCACCTGGCTTAAGCCATTCGGAAAATACTGGAGCGACATCTCGACGTTCGTGACCGTTATCTGGCCGGTAAGGTTCGGTTGCTGGAATGTGCCCAGCGCGTCCACATTGAACTCCACATGGCCGGACGACGTCAGGTCGGCGTCCAGTGTCTGGGCCAGCTTCATATTGATCGAGCCATTTGCATGCAGATCGAGGTCGCGCGAACCGCCAAAGAGTCCCACCGAGCCCTGCGCGTGCAGGTTCGTATCCTCGCCAACAACGTGAAATGGATCGAGGTGCAGACGCCCCGCGGCGAGCGTTGCGTGCAAGGGGCCTTCGGTCTTAAGCGGAACCCCGACCAGCGACACCGACAACTGGTCAATCTTTGCCTCGCCTCTTAGTTCGCGCGGCTGCTTCAGCGGCCCCGTTACATCAATCGTTCCTACGATGGAGGAGTGGGCGCTTATGCCGCGTACTTCGAAAGTCTGCAGAATCGGATCGATATCCAGATTGGTAAGCACGAAGCGGGCCTGCGTCTGAAAATCGTCGCTCAGCTCCGTCTTCCCATGCACCTGAAATGAAGCATTGGTCATCTGCGCATTCAGATCGACGAGCAACTCCCTGTTCTGTATATGAGCGTTCGCTTCCATGGAGCCGCCTGCTTTATTCGCCACGTTCAGGTGCGCCAGGTGAAGATTCGCCTCGACGTGAGGATCCTTCACCGTCCCGTCGCCGTGCGCCTCAAACGTGAGCAAACCGCCAATCGGATACCTTGGGTCCTGGAGCCGCTGGATGTGCGCAAGATCGAAGCCTGTGCCCTGCGCGGAAAAGCGCATTGCGCCGCTGGAAAAGTTATAAGAGCCATCACCCGTTATTTTGCCGCCGTTCTGCGAAAAGACGAGATGGGTGGCGTGGATCTCGCGCCCTTCGAATTTCAAATCGGTGGTAAGGCTGCGGTAGGGCTCTCCATCGATATCGCCGCCCTGCACCGCAAGATGGCCGCCTCCGCTCAGGTTGTTGAGCTCGCCGTTCATATGCGCCTCAAGATTCACCGTGCCTCTCAACGGCAGCTCCTCGCCGGCCGTCTCCAGCACATCCTTGAGCGGAGCCGCATGAACACTGGCGTCCAGGCGAATGAAGGATTCGTCATCGAAGACCATACGGCGGGCCGTGATCTGGTGGGCGTGCAGCTCGCCGGAAATGTGAATTGCCGCAGTGCTGCGCAGCAGTGAGGCATGCTCGATGGAGATGAGCTCCGGCGCATACTGCCCCTGAACGTCCAGCGAGTCCCAATGGATCGCGCGTTGAACGGGCTTGGCTTCCTCTTCGGCGACTTGCTTCTCCTGCGGCTTGGCCTGGTGTTCTTTGTGCCCGGGTTCTTTGGTCTCTGTGTGCTCTTTCGGCGCAGGCAAACTGTATACAAGGTCGAAGTCCTCGGCGCTGAGATGTCCTGCCACAACGGGCACCAGTATGCTGCGAGTAATCGTTCCGTGGAATGCCGCATGGCCATGCAACGCCACGGGAATCGCGCTCACACCGGTCTTGCCTCCTTCAGAGAGACCGAGCGCCGTGAGCGTGCGGTCAAACTCGCCAAGGTTGGTGGTCATGAGGTCCACCTGCAACGCCGAGGGCCGCGTGATCGGATAGACTCCCAGCGTGCCTGCCATATGAAGTTGCGTTCCAGGAGTGTGCGTCGTCACGTTGCGAATATTCACGATGCCCCTGGCATTGAGATACTGCGCATCCACGATTCCATCCAGCGGAACAAGCCGTGGATCGGGTCG
>DATAQX010000166.1:0-4623 GCA_036264455.1 Silvibacterium sp.
GAGCCACGAAGCTCAATGCCGAGTACTCAATTTCAAGATCTCGCAAGAGTCGCGGGAGACGAAGGCCTTGACGAGGCGAATAGCTTCTTCGGTCGGCCAAGACCTCTTCAATATGAACCGGCGGCGGAATGCGATTCTGAAACGTTTGCTTGGGATCAATCATTTGCACTACGGCGCCAGCCACAAACCAAAGGCGCCCATCCGCCGTCTTCGTAGCGGGTGGCTGAATTAGGAATGAGCTACCTCCCGACCGAGCGCCATCAAACCTGTCGAAAACGTCCATCACCGGTTTGCTGTCACTTTGGTGCCGCCACTTGTCAAATTCCGGCTCCGAAATCCGTGCCAACCCCTTCTGGCAACGGACCCAAACCGCGCCGTCATTGTCTCGCAGCACAGAATAAACAAGGTTGCTTGGAAGCCCGTTATGGCTGTCCAACACTTGCCAATGCTGGTTGTCCCAACGAAAAAGCCCGTCGGTCGTCGCCACCAGCAGAGCATCATCGGAATCGACGATGATTTCTGAAACACTGAAGGAGCTATCGGGCCGATTTAATGAAATTGTCCGTGCACTTGCGTCCTTGTAATAGGTCAAAGTGTCGTTTCCCGACGCGATCCAGATGCCGCCCTGGTGATCTGGCGCCAGCCCGCCTAAAAGACGGTTGTCGCTGCTCGTCGTCAACACCTGCACGACACCGCCGTTCTCAACTCGGAAGACATGATGACGTTCCGTCAGCACCCAAATGTTTCCCTCAATGTCCTCGGTGATCGCCACGATCATCCCTTCTTCAAGTTTGGATCCGTCCAGGCGCTTAAATTCCTGGAATCGGCCACGCTCGTAGGCAAACAACTTGTTCTCGCGCCCGACCCAAACGTTGCCTTTGCTGTCCTCAAATAAAGCCGTCACATAATCGTCAAACCTTCCCTTGGCCGGCAGAACCGAGTGACGCCCGTCTTTCAAGATATCAATCACGTCTCCGTTTCCGATCCACAGCGACCCGTCTCGTAATCCAAGAACCGAGAGAATCGATGCGTCCGACAGACCCTCGCGCTCGGAGTAGCTGAGCACAGCTGTATCGCGGAACATATCGATTCCGCCATCGGTCACCACCCAGATGTTTCCTTCGTGGTCTTCATAGATGAAGTTGATGCTCTTGCCTGACAGACCATCGGCAGTCCCGTAGTGTTCGGCGCTGCCATCGTGCACTCGATAGAGGCCATCCCGGCTCGTCCCAATCCACAGAGACCGCTCGCGGTCCATAAACAGCGTGTCGGATGCAACCTTGCTCCCGTCAAAGCCCGGAACAACGTAAGTGGCCCACGTCCCACCTGAAGAAGAAAGAACGCCCATCCCGGGGGCCGCAGTTTCGGTCGTAACCCAGATAGTTCCAGACGGTCCAGCAGCGACATCCATTACGCCGTCGCCGGCATCAGGACGCTTGCTTATCTCATTCAGGTAGGTGCTCGCCGAACCCGATCGCCACCGATAAAGTGCGCCGGATCCAAACCACAGATTTCCGTCACTGTCCCGGGCCAACCCATGGCCAAATTTAACCGGTATTCCGTCTGCTTCGCCGTAACAGTGGAGTCCGTTCCCCTGCACTCGACATAAAGGCCCCTCGCCTCGCGGAACGTGAGAGCGGGTTAGCCAGATTGTCCCTTCCGGGTCCTCGAGAATAAAAGAGATTCCGCTGTGTTGAGCTGGATCCGAATACCATTGCAATTTACCGTCTTTCAGTCGGGCGAGACCGTTTCGCGTTCCGATCCACAGACTGCTGTCACGTCCGCCCAGAAGGTAGTTGAAGCCGAGGAGCGCCGGGGTGATGGGAGGGAGATCATACGGAGCAAATGTCACTCCGTCGAAGCGCAGCAGGCCACTCGGTGTACCGAACCACAGATAGCCGTCCGGTGTCTGTGTGACCGTGCCTCCAACCTCGATTCCGTCCTGAACTCGCCAGGCGGTATGCACGTATTGTGTGATTTGCCGGTTGGGATCGACTGCGAGACATGACTCTGTGGCCAAGAGCAACAGGAAACAGAGCGTAACTGGCCGCAAGTTACGCAACTCTGCAGCCCCCGTTACAGACGTTTTCACGCAGTTCTTCGGTGGCAATAGTGTTTGCCACGGCTGCGTTCGCGCTCGACCCAAGCACACTGCAAACCAACCGGTGACGGGCCGAGCGAACCGCCATGCAAGCGGCCGACGTGCTCCAGAAATGTGAGTTGCGATCGCGGGTTCGAGCGATTGTAGACTCATGGCGAGCGCTCGATTCATCCAAGGACTTAGACTTCAGCAATACGATAATCTTACCCTGCTAGTCATCCACAGACTGCCGTACCTTGCGCCCCGATCCGGCGCGTCTTGCGAGAATGGAAATCCAGGTAGCAAGGTAGTCATGTTGATCCCCGAGCCAATTGCGCTTATGGCAATTGCAGTGCTTCCGTATTGGTGCTTCGAATCGTCTCGGGCATTCAGAGATTGCTTCGTGCCTTCTCTTGAATCGAGCTATGTCTTCCGTGCTCCATCCTGTTGAAGTGAATGTGAAGAAAGACTTGGATGATTGCACCTCACGAAGGAAGGTATTTTCAACGCTAGTGACGGGTCGTCATCGGATCCCATTATTTAGGGAGGATTTGATGCCCAAGCATGTCCGCAACTGTTGCGTTCGACCGTTCGATCTCAATGAAGTGCAGAATTCCGTACAGAGTTTGGTTCACCGGGTATCGATCAGGAATACCGTCAAAGTCCACGCTCTCCACGGTTCCTGAACTGGCAAACTCGGTCTCGACATAGCATAGACGTCGGCCCACATACCACGCACGATGTGAGTTCGCTTTCGCGGAAGTTACCTGCTCTTCGGGCGCTTCGGCCAGGTACAGCTATCAACAGCCAGCCCTAGATTCAGCGAGTCAGGCAACTGGCTGAGTCCCCGTCATTTTGCCGAAAACGCAGCAACTAACAATCGATGTCCTCCGTTTTGGTTCAGTCGTTTACAAATGGCGCTCGCCATGCATACCCGATACTGCCGGAACGTGGATTCGCGAATCCAGCAACCGATGATGAGCTGATAACGAGGATCCACCAATGAATTCTGCAGCTTTCATCCGGATTACTGACGCTTTCACTGAGATTGGCTCTGTCTATGCCGACCGCTTCGCCAGGCGCGGCCATGATGTCGTATTGGTCGCCTGCAATTGCGTTCGAAAGGAGCGGGCGACCAATGTTGAGGATTGAAAAGGAGTCGGACGGACACACTACGACCCTGCGGCTAAGTGGCCGAATTCAATCGGTCAATATCGGCAACATACGGGCTCAAGTGGACGATGACAGCGTTCGCATACTTCTGGACTTGGGTGAAGTCACTCTTGTGGACGTTGAGGTTGTACGGTTCTTGAGTGACTGCGAGAACGAGGGGGTTGTATTGGTTCACTGCCCTCCCTATGTGCGCGAGTGGATTCTTCGCGAGCGAGCCGAAGGCGCACCGTCGCAGGGTCGGCCAGCCTGCAGAAAGAGCACGTTCAGCGGACCAATTATCCGCTGCGCATTCCGTAATCAGGCGTAATCAACGCTAACTATATATAGTCATATAGTCTGCTGGGTGACGGTTAAGCGCGAGCGATCCTCAACTTATTGAAAGTACACAGGATGTGCACTGTACCCTATTCTGTACCCGAGGTGTCGAGAGAGTGAGCGCCGTTTCTCGCAAAACCATTGAAAATAAATAGGATAGATGGTGCCGGGAAAGGGAATCGAACCCTCATGGGGTCGCTGGCGCGACAGGCAGAACCACGCCTTTGCGAGGTTACCGCGGAACTCGGCCGATCGCAACTCGACGATCTCCAGCGCAGGCTCGATGGCGTGGGTGATCTCGCGTGCCGAGCGGCGCGTCGGACCGACCTCGCGTGGCGGACTTTCAGTGCTGCCCATCAAGCTCAGCCACAAGCCACCCGGCACCAGCGCGGCAGCGATTTGTGCCGCGAACCGCTGCCTTTCGCCTGGTTCATCGAACACGTGAAAGCAACCGCGGTCGAACACGAACTGGAACGGGCCCTCGGGCACAGGCGCGACGAGAAAGTCCCATGCAGCAAAACGGCACCGCAGAGCGCGTCCCTCTATCTTGGCGTGCGCTCTTTCGACGTGCTGGCGATCTGCATACCTTGAACCCAGGTCGTTCGCTGAGGAACGAATGAGGCAGCCGCAGGCTTGTCCGATCTCGGTGAAGAAACGGGCTGGCACACAAACAGCGGACAAGCGCACCAGAGCCTGAGAAGACATCAGCTCCCAATCGGGAATGTATTCACTCACTCGTGGTTCCTTATTTATATAGAGCAACTAACTCGCAGGAAGAGGAGAATGGCTGAGAGATCGGTTAGGCCTGAAGAGAGGCCGGCCCGTGAGTGATCGCCAGTCCAAATGCAGAAGCTGGAGCAGAGGTGGTATGGGCCACGCTGGCTTCCGATCCTTCTGCGGTTGTCGGATTTACCAACTGCACATTAGTGTTTCCTGAAACGCTAGCCGCCCAGGTGCAGGCGTAAATCCTCGGGGTGGTAGCAATGGGCGAACGCTGTTTCGCGGGATATACGCCCTGCTCGAACTAGCTCCACCAACGACTGCTCCATGGTCAT
>DATAQX010000173.1:0-12466 GCA_036264455.1 Silvibacterium sp.
CTACCTTGAATGACTCGCCTTCGATCCCCCGCCAGAACGCGGCATAGCCCCAGCCCAGCGCCGGACGCTGCAGAATGAATCGCCACACCTGCTTCCAGATCTGCGTTCGCCCCGTCAGCGTGGCATCGCGGCCGATCATCGAAAGGAGCACGGGCAGAAAGTACCAGACGGCACATGCAAGAATCGCGACCACGCAGGCTGTGGCTACGGCCAGCACTACGCGGCTTCGGGTGTCCAGGCGCTTCGCGACAGCGAGCAGAACGCAGAGTGCCACGACCACGGCTTCAATCACCCAGGCTCCTCGCGAGCCACTCATGAACAGCACCAAGAGAAAGACCAGCAGGCTGATGATCTTCAAAAGCGAGATGCGCCATTCGGCCAGCACAACGGCTGTCGCGAGCACCATCATCCGTCCGCATGCATTTTTTTGCGTGAAGACGCCCTGCCAGTCCTGACGATGACCCGGAGAGGCGTCGAGTCCAATGCTGGGAAAACACACCGCAAGCACTGCGGTTCCGATGGCAAGCACTGACATCGCCATCCACAGGATCGAAAGCTGGCGCCGCACGGGAAAGCGCACCGCGAGATTGAGTCCGAAAAGTCCCGCCAGGGCGAACGGCAGCGAACGACGAATGGTAAACAGCGGAAACTGCGACCATGCCGTCGATGCAATCACCAGAACTGCCAGAACCGCCGCCCACTGCATGGCGCCAAGCCAGCGAAAGATGCGGCGCGCATGCCGCAGCAACAGAAAGACGATTGCCCCGTAGACAATGACCTGGGAAATGATTCCGCCATAGAGGGTAAGTCCAGACGCGGCAGTATGCGTCGATTCGAGCGCCTGGTTCGGCGCGACGAAAGGAATCGACCCTTGCATGGCAAAAAAAGTAAGAATCGCCGCGCATCCAAGATCTTCGATGTTCATGTCTCGCATCGCCGCCTGCACTCCTGCCTAGTGTCCTGCATAAATCAGCGCCGAGCTGGTTGCGGCAACGATCGAGTTTGTGCCCATCATCACGTTCTTCCCAAAACTGAAGGGAACATAGATCACATCGTCGGCCTCTAATAGTTGATCCGGTACCTTGCCCTCTTCGATGTCCCTCAGCGGAAGCTCCCGCTCCTGATACTGACCATTTGTGTTGTGAATCACCCGCGCCCGTCCTTCGGCAGCGGTTTTGTTCACGCCCGCAGCCATGGCAATCGCTTCCAGAACCGTGAGCCGCGAATTATTCTGCATCAGGTATCCGCCCGGTCGCCCGACATCCCCGAGCACATACACCACGCCCGCCTTCGGTACCAGAATCTTGTCTCCGGGAAAGACGTCGACGTTCGCATTCAATGCGTCCTCGGCTCGATTGGACAGAAATACCTCCTCCAAACCGCGGGAGCCGCCGCCGCGCTCGACCGTGATGTGGCGATCGGCCAGATCGGTCAAACCGCCGGCCATCGCAATCACGTCGACCAGGCTGCGTGTTGTCGAGATGGATATCACGCCCGGCTTAACGACCTGCCCCAATACCGAAACCGGCTGCGTTGCATACTCCTCAACGAAAACCGAGACCTCCGGATGCCTCAGAAACTGGCCTTCCACATACTTGCCGGCAATCGCCGCCGCCGCGTCCGCCGCAGTCAGCCCGCGCACCTGCACATTGCCGATCAACGGCAGCGTTACCTCGCCGGAATCCCGCACGCGCACCTGTTGTGCGAGATCGGGTTCGCGAAGCACGGTAATGCGCAGCAAATCTCCGGGCCCGATCAGGAGGCTCTCATGAGCCTCCTTTGCAGCCGTCTGCGTGAGCGACAGGCTCGCACCGAAAACCAGCATCGAGACAAACAGAGCTGTCCGGAGATCTCTAAGCATTTGCATACCGCTTCCTCCTGGACCCGGGGCGCAGCCCATTTGCCGAACTCCTGTAGCCGTAGTACTCGTAGTAATCCGCTGATTCTGTCGAGACCCCGTTGAGCACTGCCCCCAGCACCGAGTGCTCAGGAAGCTGCTGCTGGATAAGCTGATGACTTCGTTGAATGGCCTGCCTGGAGGTAAAGCCATGGCGCGCGATCAGCAGGGTTGCATCGCACATGCGGGAGAGCACCCGGGCGTCGGTTACCGGGAGAACCGGCGGACTGTCCAGCAGGACAAAGTCGTATTGCGTCCGCCAGCCTGCCATCAAATCGGCCATTCGCTTCGACCCCAGCAGCTCCGACGGAAGCGCAGGCGTCGCCCCGCCACAGAGCAGGGACAACGTCGGAAACCGGGGATGCTTATACACCACCGGCGAAGCACCGTTGGCCAGCACTGCTCCTAGGCCACCGGCATCCTTCAGCCCCAATTCTGTGTGCAATGCCGGACAGCGCAGATCGGCGTCCACC
The DNA here is from genome assembly GCA_036264455.1 of Silvibacterium sp. GTDB lineage: Bacteria > Acidobacteriota > Terriglobia > Terriglobales > Acidobacteriaceae > Silvibacterium. Next base: position 2,371 of record DATAQX010000173.1, read on the forward strand.
AGCAGCACTCGAGCGCCCGATTGTGCCAGTACTCCCGCCAGGTTTGCCGTCAGCTTGCTCTTGCCCTCGCCGGCCACTGAGCTCGTCACCAGCACCATCTGAGGCGGCTGCCCATCCCGCACCTGCAGCAGTGACGTTCGTAAGGAACGCAGCGCCTCCAAAAAAGGCGCGGCGTCATAACTCGTCGACCCTCGCCGGGTGGACATGCGCGAAGCCCGAGAAAACGGACCTGATTCCTGCTGTATGCCGTCTCTTTCGGTCGAATCCGCATATAAAAACCGCGATCGGCTGCACTCCTTCAGCCTGGGAATGACCCCAAGTAACGGACCGCCCAGCATAAGCTCCATTTCCTCAAGCGACCGGACACTGTGATCCCGAAGCTCACAAACCAATGCGGCGGAGCAGCCCACGAAGAGCCCCGCGGTCAGCGCCGCGGCATAGTAAAGCGGCACATTCGGGCTATGGGGACGATTAGTCGGCGGAATGCGCGCAGGATTCACCACCGTCAGATTTGTCGACCTCAACCCTTCGAGCACGCCGGCTTGCTTCAACTTCGCCAGCAGTCCCTGATAAATGTTGCGACTGCCATCGGCTTCCTGCTTGGCCAGCAGATATGCAATCGCCTTGTCGTTTGTCTCGCTGGCCAGCGTCTTCTGCTTCTCAAACGATTCGCGCGCCGAGCCTTCCGCCTGCGCAGCAATCTCATAATCCGTGCGTGACCGCTCACCGAGCCGGTACACTTCCTCGTGAATCGACTTCTCGATTCCATCGAGTTGCGCGTGTAACTCGGCGATGCGCGGGTGCGCCGGCCCATACCTCGTATCATCCTCGGCGATCTCGGATTGCACCGCCGCTTCCTTCGCGCGCAGTGTTTGAATCAGGGCAAGCGAGTTCGTCATGGATGGTGTCGCGCTGGCCCCCAGGTTCCCGGCCAGTCCGGAAATCAACTCCGGATCACCGCTCTGCGAAGCCCGGTAGATGGCCTCCTTCAGGATGCGATTCGATTCAGCCCCTGCGAGCGCTTCATTCAGAGTTTCGAGGCGAGCCAGCACAATGTTGTGAGTCTGATCGTCGCCAAAGATACCCGTATCGCGCTGCAATCGGATCGCCTTTTCCTGCAGTGCCTCGGTCTGTTTCCTGAAGCCTGTGAGCTGATTGCCAAGCCACGTCGATGCCTGCGCCGTCGCGTTGAATCGAGCCTGAAACGTATAGTCCATAAGAGCCTGAATCAGGCGATTCACAACCGCCGAGGCGAGCCGTGGATCAGGATCGGAATAACTGGCTTCGATCAGGCGCGTGCCCGCCACCGGCGTAATTTTCAGGCGGCTGGCGAAGATCTTCAGCACCGCATAGCGGCGGTTCGGAGCATCATCGAGCGGCACATTCAAGGGCTCTACAGGCTTCTTCCAGAACATCACCCAGCCGGGAATCTGCAGCCCGTGCCTATGCGGCGGATAGTAGTCTTCCGTTGTCTCCAGCCTCAGGTCTTTGATCACTTCGAGTGCGAGCGTGCTCGACTGAAGAATGCTGGCCTCCGTCTCCAGCGTCATGCTGTAGTCCAGAGAGTCGGCATCTGCGTTCGATGCATTGCCCATCACACTGTTCTCAAGCCCGAATACACCCGGCGATTCCTTCTGAACCTCAATTTCTCCGGTTGCCTGGTAACGCGGCGTCGCCAGCAGGCAATAGGCGGTCACCAGCAGCAACAGTCCGCCGACAGACCGGATCAGATACGCGCGCCGGCGCTGAAAGATGCCGAACAAATCTCCCAGCGTCCATTCCTTGCGTTCCGCGGCGGCCAGGTCGCCCACCTCCAGCATCCGCAACTGTGAATTCGTTTTCATGCCGGATCCCTCTTCAGACGTTCCGCACCAGTACCACGGAGCCATCGAAGTCAAAGGTGAAATCCATCTCGCTCAACCCCGCGCGCATCATCGAATCGCGCAACCTCCGGCGATCGTCTGTCTGGAAAAGAAAGAAACCGCCTCCTCCTGCTCCCACGACTTTTCCTCCGCTTGCCCCGCCCTCATTCCTCGCCAGCTCATAGAGCACATCGATGCGCCCACACGTCATTCCCGCCGACCGGCTGCGTTTTCGCGTCCAATGCTCGTGCATCAGCCTGCCAAATTCGGCGGTCCTTCCCGCCTCCAGCGCGCTGCGAATCTCCTTGCCGAGCTGTTTCGTGAAGTGCAATCGGTCGAGCATCTCTGCATCGCCCGCCTGCGAGCGCTCTTTCTGATCGCTCAGCAGTGTGGAGGCGTTGCGCGTGTGGCCCACAAAAAACAGCATGAGTGAGTCGCGCAGCTCGCGAATCGCTCCTTCGCTGATCTTCAGCGGCGCCACCGTCACCCGATCGTCTTCGTGATACTCCTGGCACAGCAACCCACCATAGGCGGCGATGTACTGGTCCTGCTTGCCGACCGGCTCCTGCAGGCGATTCATCTCGATGTCCACTGCCTCGCACGCCAGTGTTTCCGCTGTCACTCGCTCGCGTTTATACGCATGCAGCGCATGCATCAGTCCGACCAGAAATGTTCCCGACGAACCTAGCCCCGTTCCCGCCGGCACATCGGCGAGACTCACGATTTCCAGGGGCTCCGGCACATTGTGCATCTCAATTGCTTCCCGCATCAGCGGATGCCGGATCTCCGATCGAGTCTGCGCATGCTCTGTCTCCGAGTACTTCAGAAAGTATCCAGGCAAAAAACTCTTATTGATCGTGATGTAGACATACTTCGAAATTGCAGCGGAAATAACGAAGCCCCCGAATTCGCGGTAGTACGAGGGAAGATCGGTTCCACCGCCTCCAATCGAAATTCGCAGCGGAGTCCGCGTCATGATCACGCCCGCACTCCGTAGGGTCCACGGCGTCCAAACCGGGCTATATCGGAGGCCAAACCCAGCCGCGCACTCAGAAATGCTTCGGTTTCCTCGATACCGGCAATCGAACCAATCTCGTAGAAGCGTTCAGCAACTTCATATCCCGCCAACAGCCCCTGCTCTGCCAAGCGGCTCTGCACGCGCGACAGATCGAACGCGGCAGCGCCCGGCCAGCGATGAAAGACCTCCGCCGAGAACAGCCCCAGCCCATAGTCGATGTGCTGCATCTCAGGTTCACGCGCCTGCTTGTCATAGCGAACGATCTTTCCCCTTGCAAACTCGACATTGCTCGCGTCCCAGTGGTTCCTGTTCGCGTAAACTGCCATCAGTGCCGCTTTGCCTGATCTGTGAAACGCTTCCAGCACCGGCGTGAACGGGGCTGTCAGGTAGCTGTCGCCATACATTACCCAAAAGCGCGGCCCCAGCAAATGCAAAGCCTGCCGGATCGCTCCTCCTGTACCCAGCAGCGTGGGGCCGTCGTGGGAATATCGAACACGGCAGCCGAAGCGGCTTCCATCGCCCACGAAATTCTCGATCTGCCCGCCGAGATGACCGCAACAGATCACCACGTTCCTGACGCGCTGCTCCGCAAGAAGCCGGAGCTGATGCGCGATAAACGGTTCTCCCGCAACCATCAGCAGCGACTTCGGCACGCTCGCCGTCACCGGTCGCAGCCGCGTGGCCAGCCCGCCGGCCAGCAAGGCCAGCGGCGGAACGCTTTCATTGCGTAAAGGTGCGCTCATCCGCGGTCAGCTCCTTAAGTGATCGACAAATTGCCTCGCGGCTGTTCAGTCTTGGCCGCCAGCCGAGCGATCGAATTCGCTTCGTATCCAGGCGTACCACTGGCACATCGCCTTTCCAGCCGCGGTCTCCTCCTGTGTATTCGAATCGCGGCGATTTCTCGCTGAGGCCCAGGCATTGCACCGCCATCGTCGCAATCTCTGTCACCGTCACCGCATCTCCCGTGCCCACGTTGAAAACCGCAAAACCGGCCTTCACCTCCTTGCTCGCAGCCAGAACTGCGTCGACTACATCCAAGACGTGTACGTAAGTTTTGCTTTGCCGGCCATCTCCCAAAATCCGCAGACGCGTGGGATCCCAGCTCAGACGCCGTACAAAATCGAAACCCACCCCGTGTGTCTGCCGCGCTCCCACCACGTTGCCGAAGCGAAACGCGCAGGCCGTCAGTCCGAACATCGCACAGTAGCTCGCGATCAACGCTTCCCCGGCAAGCTTGCTCGCTCCGTATGTCGATACCGGAATCAACGGCCCATGATCTTCAGTCAGCGGCGTCTCACCCATCTCGCCGTAGACGCCGCTGCCCGAGGCATACAACAGACGCGCCACTCCGGCGCGGCGCATTGCCTCTGCTACGTTGTTCGTCAATACGGTTCCCTGATAGAAATCAATCTCGGGCTCTGTTGCCGCGCGCGAAATATCGGGATTCGATGCCAGATGAATCGCCACATCGTGGCCTCTCATAGCTTCTGTCAGCGCGTCCAGGTCACTCACGTTGCACCGAACTACCCGCAGCCGCTCATCACCGCGCGCACCATGCTTCTCCAGGTGCCACTCCCGGCCCGATGAGAAATTGTCAAAGACAGTCACCCGGCGCGCGCCCTCCGGCCCAAGCAATCTGTCGACAAAGTGGCTTCCAATAAATCCAGCGCCGCCCGCCAGGAAGTAGCTGAGTCCGGAAATCATTTCTGGAGCCCATTCGACATCGCTTACGTTTCCTCAGAGAAACCTGTGCTCGACTCCGCCCCTAACAGAGGTCTTGCTGCCTTGCTCTTTGAGACACACTCAATCCGATGGCTCTCGGTTTTCTTCGGGCGCGCTTAGCAGCGTTTGCACCACACCCCTCCCCGGAACTTACGGCGCTTGAAGTTCAGTACTTACAAGCCTTCTCAATTGACCTTGAATGATTTTGGGCAACGTTAGCATCACGTCCCGAAATAGAACAGATTACCTAAGTTACAAACTGCGGCTTATTTCGAATTGACATGAGATATCCATCTGCTGCTATATGGGCACAACAAAGAATTACAAAAAACCTCCTGTGGACTTACTCGTTCGCGAGTAAGTCACCCTTTGAGCCGTTTGGCCATGCTGTTTTCGCGTATGCACAACAAGGTCATAGACACATTGACCATGAGATTGTGAAGGACGCCTTGGGATCGGAAACGCTTGTTACTGTCGGCTTGCCTGTTTACAACGCCATGCCCTATTTGCCGGAAGCGATGGAGAGTCTTCTGAGGCAAACAGCGTCATCCTTCAAAATCCTTGTTATTGTCGACGGCGCTACTGATGGGAGTCTCGAATATCTGCACTTTATCCGTGATCCGCGCCTGCGAATCCTTACCCAGCCCAATCTGGGCGTAGCGCGAACCCTTAATCGCATGTTGCGCGAGTGCCGCACGCCCTGGCTCGTTCGCCAGGACGCCGACGATGTTTCTCATCCGGTGCGCATCGAGCGTCTCGTCGCCGCAATCCGCGAATTCCCGGATGCGGGGATGTGTTATTCGCTGGCTAACTATCATCCACGAAATCGAACCGTGGGATATTTTCGTTGCTCGCGCGGATCTCCGCTTGAACTGCGTAACATCGTCCGCTCCGGCTACCTGCTGTCGATATGCCATCCCACAGTCGCGCTCAATGTGCAAAAGACGCGAGCACTCGGCGGCTATCGTCTCGGCCTGCATAATGAAGACGCCGACCTGTGGTGGCGCATGGCCCTGAAGCATGACATCCACTGTATTCCTGAGGCGCTTGTGGGTTTCCGCCAGAATTCCTCAAGCGTAAGCGCTCGCAATCTGAGTAACCAGTTCGTTGCCGGACTATACGTGCAGTACCTTCTGCTTTCGCATCTCTGGAAGCGTACTCCGCGCACCATCGGCGATATTCGCTCGCACCTGGTAAACCTCTCGCCTGTCCGGGAATTTCTCTCCAAACAAAGGCTGCGCGACTTCAACATGCGCCTGGCCGAAGGAAAGCTGTTCCCTGCTCTCTTAGCTTTTGCCGATTCCACCTTTGCTTCACCCCGCTATGTTTTGCGACGCCTCTGCGATGAATTCCTTTCTTCGCGAAGCGTCGCGAATGGTGTTCCACCGAGCTTATTTCTTGAACGAAAAGAGGCTCTCTGGTTATGAATCCTCCCGAATTAACGCCAATTCCTCAGCATTTCGATTCTGAGCCTGGGCCATATCCGCCTTATCCGCTCAAGTCCGCGCTGCTTCCGAAGCCTCCGCGCTTTATCATGGACCGCGTTCCGGTCGACCGCGTGTCCATGGACTATGCTGCGGCATGGATCGTACATGCCCTCAAACACCGCGGATCATTTTCACCGCTGCTCATCATGGGACCCAACGCGCAGTTGGTTACGCTCGCCGCACGCGACGCGCGCTTTGCCGAAGCGCTGAACGCGGCGCATCTCGCCGTCCCGGACGGCGTCTCGGTAGTGCTCGCATCGCGGCTGCTGGGCCAGCCTGTTCCCCAACGCGTTACCGGTGGGGATTTGATGGAACGCCTCTGTGCCGAGGCCGCGCGGCATGGCTTTTCTGTCTTCTTCCTTGGGGGACTTCCAGGGGCGGCGACCGCGGCAGCCGTCAATCTCGAACGCCGTTATCCGGCACTCCGGATCGCCGGAACCTATTGTCCCCCGCGCGGCTTTGAGAACGACTCCATGGAGTCGGCGCATATCCGGCAGCTCATTGCCGACTCCGCGCCCGATCTTCTCTGTGTCGCATTCGGCGCGCCCAAGCAGGAGATATGGATGCATGAGAATTGCCCGAGCCTGCCTGTCGGCGCGGCTATCGCCGTTGGAGCCGCCTTCGACACGCAGGCCGGCCTGCGCAGACGCGCTCCACGCTGGACCCACAAAGCAGGTATGGAATGGCTCTACCGGTTTCTGCTCGAACCGCGCCGTCTGTGGCGGCGGTACTTGATTGGAAACCCACGATTCCTCCTGCTCGTTCTACGCCAGCGGCTCGTCGGCTCTCGCCGTCCTGTGAGCAAGGCTGCAACGTGCAGCCCGCCTCTTACTGAGTCGCCGGATTCGCTCGGAGCCTAGCTCCAAACCGTAAACGCAGGCCCACCATGCATTCAGGAGAAAACCTTGCCGAATATCGAAAATCTCCGCATCAAGCTCTTCAGCGACGGAGCCGACTTCAACAGCATCATGGCCCTCTACACTAATCCCTGGATTCAAGGCTTCACAACGAACCCGACACTGATGCGCAAGGCCGGCATCCGCGACTATGAAGCCTTCGGACGTAAGCTGCTTCGCGCCATCCCCGACCGGCCCGTCTCGCTTGAAGTCTTCGCCGACGACATCGATGGCATGGAAGCACAGGCCCTGGCTATCGCCGGCTGGGGAAGAAATGTAAATGTAAAGATTCCGGTTACAAATCAGGCCGGCGAATTCATGGGGCCGCTGATCCAGCGCCTATCGAGCTCAGGAGTCGTCCTCAACATTACCGCCATCCTGACCCTCGATCAGGTCGAGCGTGTCGCCCAGGCTCTCGATCCTGCGACACCTGCAATCGTCTCCGTTTTCGCGGGACGCATCGCCGACACTGGTGTCGATCCGGTTCCATTGATGAAGACAGCGCTTGAAATCCTGCGCTCCCGTCCCCGGGCGGAACTACTCTGGGCCAGCCCGCGTGAGCTGCTCAACATATTTCAAGCCAACGACGCCGGCTGCCACATCATCACCGTACCGCCCGAGATCCTGCAAAAACTGAGCCTCGTCGGAAAAGACCTGTCCGTCTATTCGCTCGAAACCGTAAGCATGTTCTATAGTGACGCCTGTGCCGCTGCCTATCGCATCGAGACCAATGTATTGGCCATGACCTAGCATCGCCCTTAAAAGCAGCCGCTACTCCGCGACCAAAATCAGTCTCGCGGCTGAGAATAAGTCCGGTGCTATCCCATCCGGCTGCATTTCAGCCTCGGGAGCGAGTACGCCCGCATGAATCAAAATGGCTTTTGTGCCGGCTGCTATGCCGCACTCCACATCCGTCTGCCTGTCGCCCACCATCCAGGAACGGCGAAGGTCCACGTCGAATTCCGCCTGGGCTTTCAACAGGAAATAAGGAGAAGGCTTCCGGCACTCGCAGCGCCTTGAATAGCCGACAACACTCCCCTGTGGGTGATGGAAGCAGTAGTAAAAATCGGCAAACTCTATCCCTGCCAGTTTCAATCCGGACAAAAGCTTCTCGTGGATCGAGTTGAGCGTCCGCAAACTGGATTTTCCTTTGGCGTAGTTGGGCTGATTCGAAACCAGGAAAAGAAGAAATCCTGCCGCCCGCAGTACCTGCATGGCTTCGAAGACGCCCGGCGCAAACTCGAAGTCGGCCTCCGTCAGCGGCGACTCGTACTCCCCGGTTGCTGGATTCAGCGCATTGCGATTGATTACGCCATCGCGATCGAGAAAGACCGCTCTGTGCCCGCCATCGTTGCCTGCTCCCATTTCATCTCGTTTCTTTTGAGCCGCGGATGCGAGACCACCAGGTGCCAGATCACTGCCTGAAAGGATTCTGCATGCGCCGTCACAGTGTCTGGTGAGAGAGTCGGAATTACCACGCACGCATCCGCTACCTGCGCCGTGTAGCCGCCATCGCGGCCTACTACTCCCAGCACCCTCGCGCCAATTCGCTTGGCCAGTTTCAGGCTCTCGACGATGTTCGTGCTGATGTTGTTTTCCAGACACCCACCGCCAACTGAAAACACAAATAAGGCGTCCTCCGGCTTCAACCGGCTTCCCCGCAGCCAATTCGCGTAGCACGATTCCCACCCTTCGTCGTTGATACGCGCTGTCAGCTCTGAAACGTTATCTGTCGGCGCGTAGCACTCCATGCCCGCGATCTTCCGGAAATCATTCACAGCGTGTCCGGCATGTCCTGCCCCGCCGCCTACGCCAACGAAAAATACGCGTCCGCCCCGCGAGCGCGTGTCGCAGAGCAACTCGACCATCCGGTCGATTTCACGACCGTCTACGGACATCGCAATCTGTTGCACTTCTCTCAGATACTTCTGTGTGTATTCCGTCGCTTGCATCCTTGCTCCTGTCGGTGTGCCGCCGGTTTAGAAACCTGTGTCTGGAAGCGCCGCCGCAGCGCTCCCGGGCTTCGTCAGAATTCCACGTCTTGTCTGCCGTGCGGTTGAAAAGCTGCGAAGAAATTCTCGCGTACGAGTCCGCACGCCTCGGGGGACGCACACAAATGAGGCCATCCACAGGAAAGATCGAAACGTGGGAGCGCCCTGCGTAAAAAAATCCCATGCAATTCGCATATATATGGCCGCTCCGGCCTTGCTTGCAACCGCGCGTGACATGCACTCTGTCGCCAGAAAGAACGAATGAGCCTTGGGAGTGAAATAAGGCCGCATTTCCCGCGCCCACTGTGTCGAGAACTCCCAGCCCGTAGAGCGACTCACGCTCGATCGCCCATCCTCCACGCGAAATATCGTCAGTGGCTCGGCAAGCACCTGAAAGTTCACGCCCGGGTGATGCGACGCGCGCAACAGCCAGTCCCAGTCCTGGTGCATCTTCAGACCGGCGCGAAAAGGAACCGCCAGCATCATGTCCCGTCGCATGAACAGTGTGGAGGTCTGCATGGCATACGCGCCATCGGCGAATTCACTTCGGCAAAAGAGATATTCGCTGACCGGTTTTCCCGCTTCATACTGGCGGCGCGGCCCGGTAAAATCCAGCGCCTGCGTTCTCACGATCAAGCTCGAAGAGACGACCGGGAAAGCCTCCCCGCCTGCTCTGGCCGTTTCCAGTTGCAGAGTGATTTTTTGCGGCATCCATTCATCGTCATCATCAAGGAACGCGATCCATTCGCCGTTTGCAGCTCGAACTCCGACATTTCTCGCTGCCGAACCGCCCATGTTCACCGCCAAAGAAATCACCCGCAGGCGGCCATCCTCGATGACCGCCAGACGCTCTTCTGTCGCTCGATCCTCCCCGTCGATAACCACGATCACTTCCATCCGCGTGTAGCTCTGACGCAGCGCGCTCAACACAGCCTTCATCACCAGCTCGGGCCGGTTGCGGGTTGGAATCACCGCACTCACCAATCCAGATCCGTTCAAAGCCATGGCACGCCCGTTCCTGTACCCGGAAATTTCACGGCTGCTGACTCCGCCCAAAATGCGACCGCGTAAAGTTGCCCCGAGCATAAGTCCGCACAACCCTTCTGTGACACGGCAATGC
>DATAQX010000183.1:0-3315 GCA_036264455.1 Silvibacterium sp.
ATGACCGAGGAGATCAACTACTCGTATGACGGCGGCCTCTACGCCGAGCTGCTTCACAACCGCACTTTCCGCGCCGATTGGGGCGGACCCCATAACTGGTATCTCGTGCAGGAAGGGAAGTCGCACGCCTCCATGCAGGTCGACAAGACCACTGGCCCAAGCGCTGCCCTGCCCAACAGTTTGAAGCTCACGGTTGCGCAGGCCGATGCATCCGATCGCGCCGGCCTACAGAACGAGGGCTACTGGGGAATGCTCGTAACGTCCGACACCGAGTACAAAGGCTCCTTCTACGCGAAGTCCGACAGCGGCGCTGCCGTCACCCTCCGCTTGGTCAACGACGATACCGGCAAGGCCGCCGCTCAGGCTGTCGTCCCGGCGCTCACCGGCGACTGGAAGAGATACGACTTCACGCTGAAGACAGGAAACGTCAACCCCGGCACTGCAAACCACCTCTTTCTTACCATCGACAAGCCGGGAACCGTCTGGTTTAACCTCCTCTCACTCTTTCCGCCGACCTATCATGATCGGCCCAACGGCTTCCGCCCCGACCTGATGGAGAAGCTCGCCGCGATGCATCCAAAGTTCCTGCGACTTCCCGGCGGCAATTATCTCGAAGGCGACCACATCTCAGAGCGCTTCGACTGGAAGAAGACGATCGGGCCGCTCGTCGACCGTCCCACGCACCGCAGTCCCTGGGGATACCAGTCCACCGACGGCATGGGCCTGCTTGAATTTCTCGATTGGTGCGAAGACCTGAACATGCAGCCGGTCCTTGCCGTTTACGCCGGATACTCCCTCCAGCAGGAGCACGTCAACCCAGGCCCCGACCTCGAGCCCTACGTTCAGGACGCCCTCGACGAAATCGAATACGTGACCGGCAGCAGCAGCACAAAGTGGGGTGCCGAGCGCGCTAAAAACGGACACCCCGCGCCCTTCGCGCTCAAGTACGTTGAGATCGGCAACGAGGACATGTTCGACAAATCCGGCAGCTACGATGGCCGCTACGCGCAGTTCTATAAGGCCATCAAGGCGAAATATCCCGATCTGCAATTAATCGCCACCACAAAGGTCAGCAGCATCCGGCCGGATGTGATCGACGATCACTTCTATCGCCGCAAGGAAGAGTTCTTCAACGACACCGCCCACTACGACAAGACCGACCGCAGCGGCCCGAAGATCTTCGTCGGTGAATGGGCCACCAGGGAAGGTTCGCCGACGCCCAACTTCGGAGCCGCCCTCGGCGACGCCGCCTGGATGACCGGCATGGAACGCAACAGCGACATCATCGTCATGGCGAGCTACGCGCCCCTGCTGGTAAACGTCAATCCCGGCGGCATGCAGTGGGCAAGCGACCTGATCGGCTACAACGCCGGCTCGAGCTACGGCTCACCCAGCTATTACGCTCAGGTAATGTTCAGCAACTATCTCGGAGACGAAACCGTCGCGTCGACCCTCACCGAAGCCGGCCCGCGTCTTTTCTACTCGGCGACGCGCGACACGAAGAAGGGCAAGCTCTATCTGAAGATTGTGAACGCCTCCTCCGCGCCGCAGGAAATGAATATCCAGCTTACGGGCGCCGAAAAAATCGCCGGTATGGGCTCTTTAATAAGCCTGCATGCCCCGACCAACGAGGCCACGAACACGATCACCGAGCCGACGAAGATCGTTCCAGTCAAAACTCCTCTGAAAGACGTGTCCACTGATTTCCATCACGTCATTCCCGGTTATTCCATCCAGGTGCTGGAGATCGATTTGCGCTAGGGCCTGTTAACAGGCCCTGGATGAGTTGTGGCTTTTTCAAGCTTGCACGGCAGATCTCGTTGGAGATCTGACCTGAGGGCAGGGTGTCTGCGAGATATTCCTGAACCACTCAGTTGCTTTTTTGCTTTCGTCGCTTGCCGCGCTCAACTAAGCTGATCGCGCCGCTAATTTCAGGTACGAGGTGTTCTATGGATCAAAATCAGATGCGCGAACTCCAGTCCATGATGGTCTTCATGCCTTTTATCGGGCTCATCGTCGTTGCTTTAGTTCTCATTCCCTACTGGATGATATGGAAGAAGGCAGGCTTCTCGCCATGGCTCAGCCTGTTGATGCTCCTTCCGCTGGTGGGATTCGTCATGCTTTACGTACTGGCCTTTGTCGAGTGGAAGGTCGTACCCGTCAACCGGGCCACATATCCGGGACAGACGTTGCCGCCGCCGGCAATATAAATGGCGCAATATCGGGCGCAAGAGTGGGGCCGTCATAACTTGACTCAGCACGTGACCATCCCTAGCATCAAAAGTTGACCCCACCCAACGAAATGTCATCTGAAAATACCCCTCGCGTCCGTTTTGCGCCTTCTCCTACCGGCTACCTTCACGTCGGAGGAGCCCGCACCGCTCTCTTCAACTGGCTTTTCGCCCGCCACTTCGGCGGAACCCTCATCCTTCGCATTGAGGACACCGATTTCGAACGCTCATCGGAAGAGATGGTCGAGGGCATACTCGAAGGCATGCGCTGGCTCGGCCTTAATTGGGATGAAGGCCCGTTCTTCCAGTCCCGGCGCCTCGACCTCTACCGCCGGACCGCCGAAAAACTTCTCGCCAGCGGCCATGCCTATGAATGCTTCTGCACCAAGGCTGAACTGGAGCGGCGCCGTGCCGAAGCAACTGCCTCCGGACGCCCGCCGATGTATGACCGCCGCTGCCGCACCATCGACAAAGCCGTCGCAGCTCAGCGCAAAGCCGCCGGAGAAGCATCCGCCGTGCGCTTTGCCGTCCCCGACGGAGGATCGACTGGCTTCGATGACGCCGTCTTCGGCCGCGTCGAGTTTGCCAACGCCGAGATCGAGGACTTCGTGCTCCTGCGCTCTGACGGCGTTCCCACCTATCACCTCAGCGTCGTGGCCGACGACATTGACATGCGCCTCACGCATATCATCCGCGGAGCCGACCACATCTCGAACACGCCCAAGCAGGTGCTGCAATACCAGGCCCTCGGAGCCACGTTGCCCACCTTCGCGCACGTCCCCCTCATTCTCGGCCCTGACAAGACGCGCCTCTCCAAACGTCACGGAGCGACCTCAGTGATTGCTTATAAGGAGATAGGCATTGTCCCCGAAGCCTTCCGCAACTTTCTCGCGCTGTTAGGCTGGACGCCCGGCTCCGCGCATAAAGACCGCGAAATATTCAGCTCAGATGACCTCGTCCAGCTCTTCTCGCTCGATGGCATCTCGAAGTCAAACGCCGTCTTCGACAACGACAAGCTGGCCTGGTTCAACACCGAATACATACGCGCCTATGATTCTGAAAAGCTCTTGCCGTTGATCGAAGA
>DATAQX010000198.1:0-3448 GCA_036264455.1 Silvibacterium sp.
GACGGCGGTTGGAACTGCGAAGCGCCGAAGAGCGCACGCTCATCGTTCCACACCACGATCTGCGTGCTGGAGGGGTTGCTCGAGTACGAGCGTGCCGTCGGGTCCGCGCCCCAGTTCGCCACTATGATCGCCGCAGCCAGACGGCGAGGCGAGGAGTATCTGCTCAAGCGCGCTCTCTTCAGACGGCTCTCGACCGGTGAGGTCGTGAACCCGGCGTTCCTGAAGTTCGCGTTCCCGCCCCGCTACCACTACGACGTCCTCCGTGCCCTCGACTATCTCAGGGACGCCCACAGAAACTCCGAAGTCCAACCCGACGCGCGCATCAGCGATGCCTTGTACGTCGTTGAGAGCAGGCGGCAGGCCGATGGTCGATGGCTCCTCGATGACGCGCACGACGAGGCGCTCGCCTTCCCGTTCGGCGAATCCGTGGGTGACCCGAGTCGGTGGAACACGCTCCGGGCGCTGCGGGTGCTCCGTTGGTACGAGACAAGAGGGGACGTGTCAAAAGAGGAAGGGAAATCCCACTGTGAGCCTTAGACCTGTTTGTAGACCTATTTAGTGAGGTGTCTCAAGTTTAGGAGCACTGGCTGCCTGCAGCTTTTCGGCAGTTTCCGTTTCATGGCTGGCATCGGCAGTTCTGCCCATCGCACGGTACGCCTGCCCCAGCAGACTGTGTGTCATATAGTTTGCCGGATCCATCTTCTCCGCACGCTCAAGGTACATAGCTGCGCTCGCCGCATCCTGCTGCTTCAGCATCACCTTGCCCAGTAGAATGTATGGACCCGTCGAGTAAGGCTCCAGTAGAACCGCCTGCTGGAGAGACCGTAGTGCTTTCTGGTATTGGCCTGCGCGTGTATATGCGTCCCCCAGCCGGTCGTAAATCGCGGGGTTCATCGGGTTCAGAGCACGCTCTTTCTCAAATTCAGCGATCGCATCGTCCAGATGCTCGCCGGCCAGCGCAATCTCCCCAAGCAGCAGGTGCCCCAGCGGCAGCTTCGGATCAAGCTCTACTGCCTTCTTCGCGTATTGTTGGGCGATGGGTAGATATTCGTGGCGCAGCAGCATTCTGCCTGCCAACAGATAGGCCGAAGCCGAATTTGGCTCAAAGCCGAACTGCTGCGCAAAGGCGTGGCGTGCATCGTCATATCTGCGTGTGTCGAGGTAACACAGAGCCAGCACATAACTGGGATCGACCTTGGCCCCCGGTACCCACTCATGGATGCCCTCGAGAAGCGGAATCGCATCCGCGCACCGTCCCATCCGAAAAAGCGTGAGACCCTTCATTTCTGCGGCTTCCACATCCTTACTGTTCTCTGTCAGCGCCTTTGTGAGTGCCTCATCAGCCGCGGGAAAGTCGCCTTCCGCGTAGAGCGCCATTCCTCTTAATCTGTCGATCCCCTCTGTGTGAGGCTGTTGTGCCGCCAGTGCATCAAGCTGATGCAGGGCTTCCTGTGGCTGTCCCCGATCGATCAGCCTTTTCACCGCTGCAAGATCAACCGATGCAACTTGTGAGCCTCGGGCATCAGGCTGCGCCGCCTGTTGTGCAACCAGCGGCGTGACGAGGCCTGCTCCGAGGGCAGGGATAAGCAACAATCTCAGGACAGACATGGCATTCGTTTCTAAAGCTTTCAGTAAAGAAAAAAAATCAGCCGAATCGTTATTTGATACTGGCAATGACAACTCCCACCATCGAATCCGCGCACCCATAGTACAAAAACCACTTTCCCTTGAAGGCCACAAGGCCTTCGGCAAACGTTGTGCCCGCAGCGTACTGCCCTGTCTTCTCAAACGGCATCTCCGGCTTCAGAAATGGCTCTTGCGCACGTGCTAAGAGCTTTGACGGGTCATCGGCCTGAAATAGAGCCTGACCGGCAGCATAAGCATTGGGCCCCAGTTCCGGATCGCCGTCCTCCGGGTCGTTTTTTCCATTGTTCATCATCACAATGCCATGCGCCATAAGCACGGGGGGAGGTCCCACCTCTGGAAAGCCGCTGTCAAAATGCTTGCTTCTTCTTCCTAGTACGACGAGCAGTTCGCCCGATGCATCTTCGACCGGCGTCCAGTGAAGCAGGTCAGCGGACGTCGCGAGATGAATAGAGCCCTCGCCCCAATACATCCAATATTTGCCGTTGATCTGCACCGCAACAAGCCTGCCATCTCGCATGTGAGTCACAATGCCCGCCGACTTATATTTCAGCGTCGCATATTTTCCACCCAGCGCGTCTTTGAATGCAGGCCCAATCTTCTTCCAGTGAATCAGATCCCGAGAAGTTGCAATTCCAACCGAGTACGTAACCCGGTTCCACTGCGTATAAGTGAGCACATAGGTGCCGTCCTCGCTCTCCACGATGCGTGGATCCTCTACGCCCCCCGGCCACTCCCTTTCCTTCTGATCGTCATCGGCAGGGAAGAGGACGGGGGTTGTCCTCCGTTTGAAATGGATGCCGTCCCTGCTTTCGGCCAGGCCCAGGCGAGACGTGTGCCCGCCTATTTCCGCCGTCCCCGTATCATCCTCTGCTCGATACAACACGAAGATCTTTCCCTTGCGCACGATGGCTGCCGGGTTAAAGGTATGCAAGGCTTCCCAGTGAACCGGTTTTTGGAGCAGTGGACAATTGAACCTGGATTCCGGCTGCGGCTGGATGATCGGATTTCCCTCTGTTGGTCTGACAAAAGGACCGATTTGCCAGTCTGTTGGCGGAGCTGCAGGTTTTATCTGCGCACTCGCCGTCACGGCCACCACACAGCAAACGATTGCCAACCTGAAGACACGCTGCGTCAGCCCTCGAACATGCGAAGGGATGGTCTTCAAGAGATTCTCACCAGTAGCTCGCACGGACCGAGGGTAAAGGTAGACCACCCCAGGCCCTTCATTTCATTAGTGGAGCCTGCAATATTGATTGCCATATTTTCCTGTCTCTAAAAACTGATGGAGGGGATCACTGTCAGGACTAAACCGCTGCACCTCCTCAATCGTGTGCGCAGCCTTTGCCTTGTCGCCGAGCCTGCATTCGAGGAAAGCGAGATCAAGCCCAGCGGCTGTCTGGCTTGGGTCAGTCGCCACCACCTTCTCTAAAAGTTTCACGGCCAGGTCGGCATGTCCTTGCGATGCATCGAGCACCGCCAGATTCGCCAGCGCCACACTCTCATAAGGGTTTTGCGATAGAGCTGCCTGATATTCACCCCGTGCCTCATCCAGCTTGCCCGAAATTTGATCCAGAAAGCCTAGTCGCACATGAAGCTCGACATCATCTGCGCCCTCGCTCTCGGCCTTTTTAAGTAGAGATAGCGCCTTCTCGCCCGACTGACGATCGCCTCGCTCCGCCAGTTGTGCGTAGGCAAGACCAAGCTCCCGGTCTCCCGCGCTTACGCCTCCGACCGGCACAAGCCCCACAGCTTGTCCGATGACGGCGCCGTTATGCTTCTCCGGAACCTTCTGAATATTGTG
>DATAQX010000201.1:0-32583 GCA_036264455.1 Silvibacterium sp.
ATGGAAAGCGTAAGCGTCAAGCTGTCGCGTAAAGCAACACGCGAAGAAATTCTGGAGGCGTGGCGCGAGTTTACGCCGCTCGCGGGCCGCAACTTGCCGACGGCTCCAGATCAGCCGGTGGAGTTCACCGCACTTGAAGACCGTCCCCAGCCGAGGCTGGATAAGATGCGGGGACGAGGCATGGCAGCCACGGTAGGAAGGTTGCGGCCTTGCGGACTGCTGGACTGGAAGTTCACTGTGCTCTCGCACAACACGGTTCGCGGCGCAGCTGGTGCGGCTCTGCTCAACGCCGAGTTACTGGCGGTCCTGGGAAAACTCGAGACGAAAAAACTCGATCCGGTTGCGGTACCTGCATGAGCAAGCTCGTGGTCATGAAGTTCGGCGGTACCTCCGTAGAAGATGCAACCGCGATTAACCGCACAGCAGGCATTGTTCGCGGCAGGGTCGCCAAAGGCTTGACGCCGATCGTCGTGGTCAGCGCAATGGCCCGGGTGACCGACCAGCTTTTGGCGGCTGCTGGTGCTGCCGGGCGAGGAGATCGCACCGGCGCACTGGCTATTACAGCGCGGCTGCGGAATCGGCATCTTGAAACAGCAACGGCTCTCGTCTCGTCAGCGACGATCTCCGACCTGGGTCAGTCGATAGAAACTGAATTCTGCGCCTTGGATGAGGTTCTACGCGGGTTGGCTGCTGTCGGCGAACTGACGCCGCGCATCAGCGACATGCTCGTCTCTGCCGGCGAACGGCTGTCGAGCCGCATGATTGCTGAAGCTTTTCGGGAACGGGACCTGGATGCGGTTTACATCGACGCGCGCCAATGTATCGTGACCGACGGGCAGCACGGTAAGGCTACTCCGCAAGATGCGCTGATCGAACAGCGCCTGAAACAGCATGTTCTTCCGCATGCCTCAGGGGGCAGGATCTGCGTGATGGGCGGCTTTATCGGCGCGACAGAAAAGGGCGTGACCACTACGCTGGGACGCGGCGGTTCAGACTTTACAGCAGCTCTGGTGGGCGGCGGTCTGGACGCCGACGCTATCGAAATATGGACGGACGTGAACGGCATAATGACAACCGACCCGCGCATCTGTCCCAATGCTTTGCGCGTAAAAGTGATCAGTTTTGAGGAGGCGGCCGAGCTGGCTTACTTTGGCGCGAAGGTGCTGCATCCGGCAACTATCCTGCCGGCGGTCAAAAAGAACATTCCAGTACTGGTGCTGAACTCACGCAATCCGGAAAATGAAGGCACCAGGATCATCTCCCTTGCGCCGCACTGCCGGAGCCCATTCAAATCGATCGCGATGAAGCGGCGGCTTACGATCATCGACGTCGTAGCGAGCCGTATGCTGATGTCGCACGGCTACTTGAAAGCGATTTTCGATGTATTTGACAAACACAAATGTCCGGTCGATATGGTTTCGACCTCCGAAGTGTCGGTTTCGTTAACTGTTGACTCTAATGACAAGTTGCCCGAGATTGCCGCCGACCTCAGCCAGTTGGCGGACGTGAAGTATGAGGGCCGCAAAGCATTGATCTGTATGGTGGGTGGGAATATCCGCGGGCAGAACGGTATCGCCGCGCGTGTCTTCCAGGCGATCCGGCATGTTAATGTGCGTATGATTTCGCAGGGTGCGTCGGAAATCAACATGAGTTTCATGATTGAGGAGGATGATGCCGAAGAAGCTATCCGGTCGCTGCACGACGAGTTCTTTGGTGATCCCGATCCGGAGATCTTTGATGTGGAAGCCCTGAAAGAAAGCGTGAGGTCGTAGGGATGCTGTTTCTGGTGCTGGGGCGTGGAAAGACGGGCAGACTGGTTGCGGAAGTAGCGCATGAGCGCGGGCATGGAGTGCGTGTAGTGGGCGAAGAGGAGAATCCCAATGCCTCGGCGCTCACGGCTCCATTTCTGGCAAGTTTCGATGCAGTGATCGACTTCACCACACCCGAGGCGGTCATCCCCAATCTACGGGCATGCCTGGCAAATGGCGCGCGCGTCGTGGTTGGCACAACTGGTTGGTATGAACGTCTTGAAGATATGCGCACTTTGGCAATCCGCAAAAATGCAGGATTGCTTTACGGGACGAATTTCTCGGTGGGCGTACAGGCCTTGCTTCGCGTGGCACGCGAGCTGGCTTTAGCCGTCCCACATTTCAATTTCAGCATCTCCGAAACACACCATGCAGACAAGAAAGATGCGCCCTCGGGCACGGCCTTATCGATAAGGCAGGTACTTCAGATCGCTAACCCGTCGCTGAAGGTGGAAATCACCTCGAAGCGTGTAGGCGATGCTTCCGGTATTCATGTGATCGAGGCGCGTTCGGAGAGTGACCTCATCGAGCTGAGGCACGAAGCCTTCTCGCGTCGTGGATTTGCCGAGGGCGCGGTGCGCGGTGCTGAATGGATTACCGGTAAAACCGGAGTTTGGGAGTTCAGCGAAATCGCCGGAGAGCTCAGCTAGGCAGGTCTCGCATGAGTTCCCGCGTCTTCAGGACAATGAAGTATTCATAGATTGCCTGCAGATTGGCATACGCAATTCCGGCTCGCCCATCCAAGAGGGCACCGCGGACAAACATCATATAAATCCATTTGAGCAGCGGACGCGACGGCAGACGATAGAAGATCGCTTTCTGAGCAACGCGGCGGACATGAAAATCCTTTGCAAACAGGGCTGCCTTCCAGGAGATCTCGCTGTGTGAGAAGCCGTCAGCAACTACCTGCGCCTCTAGGGTTGAGTATATGTTGTGCCTGCTCACCCAATGAGCGATTCCCTTCGAGAACGGGAAATGGTCCAACGATGACTTGAGATCGGCGATCCGGCCTTCTACCTCAAGAACCTCGTTGATTTCCCGCGTGTAGCGGGCTCTCCCCCGACGCACGAGGCGAATATAATACGGCGAAATCTGAGCGTGCCTGAGCCACGTGCCATTGAAATAATCGCGACGGCGCATGCGAAAGCCGTTCACGTCGGAGGTAATCGCGGTCACAACTTGTTGCATTTCACCGCTTAGTTCAGGAGTTGAACGCTCGTCGGCATCCAGAATGAATATCCAGTTGTGGCGGAAAGGCAATTCGTCGAGGGCAGCGTTTCGCTGTGCAGAGTAGCTGTCAAACTTTCGCTGCACAAAATTTATCCCATGGCTGTGGGCAATTTCTGCAGTGCGATCTGTGCTGAACGAATCGAAGACAAAGACATCGTCAGACCACGAGACAGAGTCCAAGCAGGCGTGTAGGTCCAATTCTTCATTCTTCGTGAGGATGAGAACCGAAATCATGATGGGTGGCTGCCTTCCTGAGGCTGGTCTGCCGTGATTTTATCTTCTTATCTTCACTTAAAGAATTCGGGGGTTCGATCATTGGCTCACGCCACAAGCCCCTGTAGACTCGAAAAGTGATGGAAGTAGCAACAGGTTGTGGTACGGCATTAGTGACGCCCTTTCGACCGGATGGGAATCTGGATGAACAGGCGTTGTATTCTTTGGTGCAATGGCAGATTGAGAGCGGCATTGACTGGCTGGTAGCCTGCGGAACAACGGCGGAAACGCCTGCACTGACTGACGATGAGTGGTTGCAGGTTCTGCGCATCGTAACCGAGGCCGCGGCCGGGCGGATTCCCGTCTGGGCTGGTTGCACCCACAATGCGACCAGACAAGCCGTAGAGCGCGCTAAGCTTGCAACGCGCGTACCGGGCGTGACTGCAATCCTTACCGCCAGCCCTTACTACAATAAGCCAACGCAGGAAGGCCAGTTCGAGCACTTTAAGGCAGTGGCCCGCGCCGTGGAGCTACCCGTGATCCTCTACAATATTCCTTCCCGCACGGGAGTGAATCTTGAACCGGTCACGATCCTGCGCTTGGCCGAGTCGCAGGAGAACATTCGCGGCGTGAAGGAGTCGAGCGGCAACCTGCCGCAGATTACGGAGTTGATTACGCGCGGGCCCCGCGATTTCCGGGTGTTTGCCGGCGACGACAATATGGCGTTGGGTGTCATAGGTGTGGGCGGTGCCGGGCTGATATCGGTGACGTCGAATGAAATTCCGGGCGAAATGGCTCAGATGGTGCACGCTGCACTTGAGAATGATTGGCCGACGGCTCGACGGCTAAATCGCAAATACTACAGCCTGATTCTCGCCAACTTCTGGGAGACGAGTCCCGGACCTGTGAAGGCAATAATGGCCATGATGGGCAAAATCGGCGAGCAGTACCGCTTGCCGTTACTGCCAGTTTCATCCGGAACACGCACCCGTCTCGAGCGCCTGGCTGGTGAGTTAGGGCTTCTGGTGCATGGCCCACAGCCTGAGGGCGATCAACGGATGTTTTGAGGGACGGAACGGCGAAAACAAACTCATGAGCACTTTGAGAAAACGAATTGAAGGATATTTCGCGTCTGGTGTCGCTGCAGCTGACGATCCTTCCGCTATGGCGGCTTTTGAAGAACTCCGTGCGGCCCTGGAATGGGGCGAGATTCGGGCGGCCGAACCGGACCGAGAAGCGCCTATAGGTTGGCGGGTAAATGCCTGGGTGAAGCAGGGAATTCTCCTTGGCTTCCGGCTCGGACACCTCATTTCTTCTGGAGATGGCCTTCCCTGCATCGATAAACACACGTTCCCGGTCCGGCGGTTCAGACCAGAAGACGGTATACGGATCGTCATTGGCGGTTCATCCGTGCGCGCGGGAGCTTTTCTTGCAAAAGGAGTCATCTGCGCCCCTCCGATGTATATCAATACCGGGGCATACGTTGATGAGGGCACCATGATTGATTCCCACGCTTTAGTAGGCAGCTGCGCACAGATCGGCAAACGGGTGCATCTGAGCGCGGCATCGCAGGTCGGCGGAGTTCTGGAGCCGGTGAACGCTAGCCCGGTGATTCTGGAGGATGATGTTCTCGTCGGGGGGAATTGCGGAGTATATGAAGGCACAATTGTCCGCAAAAGTGCAGTGCTGGCCGCCGGGACCGTTCTAACGAGAGGCACTCCGGTCTACGACGTAGTTCACGGCGAGGTGCTGCGAGCGAATGGCGAAAAGCCGCTGATTATTCCCGAGGGTGCGGTCGTGGTACCGGGGGCGCGCGCCGTGAATAAGGGCAAGGGCCAGGCGGGGTCCCCTGGCGGCTTGCCACCAGGGGTGGAGGAATGGGGACTGAGCCTGTACACTCCGGTGATTGTGAAATATCGCGATGAGAAGACGGAACTGAGCACGGCGCTCGAAGATTTACTACGGTAGCGGCTTATCTGAAATTCGGCCTGTGAATCCTGCCTGTTGTGGCCAGTCCCTTTGTTCGGACGCCCATACCTGCTAGCATCGAAGTTTCCATGGCAGAAGCAAAGTTAAAGATCATACCCCTGGGTGGACTGGGCGAGTTTGGCATGAACTGCCTCGCCGTTCGCTGGCAGGACGACATCATCGTCATCGACGCAGGACTGATGTTTCCCGAATCAGAGTTGCTTGGCGTGGACATCGTCGTCCCCGATATCACCTACCTGGTCGAGAACAAGGAGTACGTCCGTGGCATCATCCTGACGCACGGGCACGAAGACCACATCGGCGGCCTGCCGTGGATTCTCTCCGAACTGAATGTTCCGGTCTACGGCACGGAGTTCACGCTGGCCTATGTCGAAGGCAAGCTCGAAGAACACAAAATGCTCGATGACACCGAGCTGATCGAGATCGCACCTGGTGCAAAGTTCTCGCTCGGCCCATTCACTATTGAGCCAATTCGTGTGACGCACAGCCTGGTGGATTGCGTAGCCCTGGCCATCGATACTCCTGTAGGCGTGATTGTCCACACCGGCGACTTCAAGATCGACCTCTCGCCGCCGGATGGCAAGGCTTTTGATCTGCACACCTTTGCCGAATACGGCAAGCGCGGAGTGCTGGCTCTGTTGCAGGATTCGACCAACGTCGATCGGCCGGGCTATACGCCGAGCGAATGGGCAGTAAAGCCACGTTTGGATGAAATTTTCTCGCGGACAAAGAAGAAGCTCTTCTTCAGCTGTTTTTCATCGTCCATCTATCGCATCCGCATTGCTCTGGACCTGGCGCATTCACATCGCCGTAAGGTAGCGATCGTGGGCCGGTCGATGGTGGAGTCCTCGGAGATTGCACAGGACCTCGGCTATCTGGACCTGCCGCCGGGGCTTGTGATTCATCCTGGACAGATCAACGATCATGCGCCGGAAGACGTCATGATTTTGATAAGCGGAACCCAGGGCGAGCCGATGAGCGCATTGAGCCGCGCTGCTGTAGATAACCACAAGCATGCGCGCGTTCTTCCCGGCGATACGGTCGTGCTGAGTTCACGCGTCATTCCGGGCAATGAGAAGAGCATCTACCGTGTAATTGATCACCTGAGCCGCCGGGATGCCAATGTCATCTTCGACGATGGAGCCTCTGGACTAATCCATGTGAGCGGTCATGCCAGCCAGGAAGAGCAGCGGCTGCTCATCAATTTGCTCAAGCCGAAGTTCTTCATTCCAATACACGGCGATTATCGGCATTTGAAAAAGCATGCCGACCTGGCGATGGGTACGGGCGTGATTGATCTTGCCCTTATTCTCGAAGATGGCGACGTGCTCGAGCTGAACCGAGAAAAAGCGCAGAAGACTGGCGCTGTGACAGCGGGACGTGTCTGTATCGATTCTGGCTCGACGGTTGATGTGGTTGAAGATCTTGTAATTCGCGACCGGCGGCACCTCTCTGAAGATGGAATTGTGCTGGCCATCCTGACCATCAACAAACTGAGCGGCAAGGTCGAACGCCAGCCGGAGTTGGTGACGCGCGGCTTTGTCGGGGCAGATGCCGAACTGCTGGAGGAAGGCAGTCAGGTAGTAGCGCAGACGCTCGAGAACTCGAGTTCAGAAGAGAAAGCCGACTACGGTGTCATCAAAGAGAAGATTCGCATCGACCTCAAGCGGTATATCCAAAAGAACACCAGCCGTCGTCCTCTGATTATGCCGGTCATTCTTGAAATTTAGAGACAATTTTTGGGAGGCAAAATTGCGCAGACTTTCGCTTGTTGTGGCTGCTCTGACCGTCGCAGCCGCAACATCAACATGGGCACAGACGCCCGCCCCTTGTCCAAATACGGCGACTCTTCCTGATCTGATCAAGGCCGTTGACGACGCAGTAAGCGGCCCGGGGAACAAAGACCGGACGTGTCTGCGGCAGGTTCTCACCCCGGACGCCCGTCTTATCCCCGTCGCGAAGGGAAAAGATGGCCAGTGGATGCCCCACGTCCTTACCGTCGACGACTGGATTGCACGAGTAGCGAAACGTGGCAGTGACGCCTTCTTCGAGCACCAGATCAACTACTCGGTCGATCAGTACGGACACATCGCGCATCTGTGGAGCACCTACGAAATCCGCGAAACGCCCGACGGAAAAGCGACGATGCGAGGCATCAACAGCATGCAGGCGGTATTCAACGGCTCGGAATGGAAGATCAGCGAGATCCTTTGGGAAGCTGAGACGCCCGACGAAACTGTTCCACAGAAATACTTGCCTTAAGAAACATGAGCGACACTGAACTCCTCACCCTCGGCGCCTTTCGCGAAGCACAACAACGCCTTCGCGGCGTGGCTGTGCACACGCCGCTGGTCCTTTTGCCAATCCCCGGCGCACAGGGAGAGGTCTACGTCAAGGCCGAGGGATTGCAGCCCATCGGCAGCTTTAAACTACGTGGCGCGTACAACAAGATTGCTCAACTCACCGACTCCGACCGTGCCCGCGGCGTGATCACCTACTCCAGCGGCAATCATGCGCAGGGAGTCGCCTATGCGGCGCGAGTGGTAGGAGCAAAGGCCGTAATTGTGATGCCGTCAAACGCTCCAGAGGTGAAACGGCAGGCCACAGCCGCACTGGGCGCTGAGATCGTGACCGTCGGCCCATCCAGCTCAGAACGGAAGAACAAGGCCGAGCAGCTTGAGACCGAATTCGGTTACATCATGATCCCCCCCTATGACGATCCCGCGATCATCGCCGGTCAGGGCACCTGCGGCCTCGAGATCCTTGAAGACCTGCCGGATGTGGATCTCGTGCTGGCTCCGGTGAGTGGCGGCGGCCTGCTCAGCGGCGTTGCAGCAGCCATCAAGCATCAAAGGCCCGAAGTGCGCGTGATCGGCATCGAGCCCGAGCTGGCCGCCGACGCCCAGGAAAGCTTTCGCAGTGGCAGGCTGGTGACATGGCCGGCCGAGATGACCACGCGCACCATCGCCGACGGCCTCCGAACACAGAGCCTCGGCGACCTCAATTTTCTGCACGTTCGCGCCTTCGTCGACGACATTGTTACCGTTTCTGAGGATGAAATTCGCGCGGCGATGCGGACATTACTTCACACTGCGCGGCTCACCCCAGAACCAAGCGGCGCGGTCACGACGGCGGCGATGCTCTTCCATCAAGGGCAACTGCTGCCTTACCGCAGGGCGGTCGTCATCATGAGCGGCGGCAACGCAGAGCCAGAGCTTCTGCGGCTTATTTTGAGCGCATAGCGGGGCGGCTACTATAGTTCCCGCTCCCACGTCTGGGCGATCAGATCAGCGCCGAAGCTGTGGTGCGGCTCCTCGCGGACCAGCCTGAATCCGGCCTGCCGATAGATATGTTGTGCGGCGGTGAGAATGCTCTGCGTCCATAACGTAACTTTCCTGTATCCTGCGGCCCGCGCAAACCTCATGCATTCGCCTACAAGAGCCTTGCCCAGTCCGAGTCCGCGGACCTGCGCTTCCACGTGAAGCAGGCGCAGCTTGGCTGTATCGGTCAACTCGGGGTGATGGACGAGGAAGATGCAGCCGAGCGGCACGCCGTCGCGCTCGGCGATCCAGCAGCGATCGCGTCCGGGGTCGTACCCCTCCACAAAATCCGCGACAACGCGCGACGCCAGCGCTTCGTATGTCTCGTCCCATCCATATTCCTGCGCATAAAGAACGCCCTGGCGGTAGACCACCCAGCCCATATCTCCCGGACGGTGATTGCGCAGGATGTATGGCGCACGCTCCGGAGCGGGGCTCAGTATTTCCTCCATAGTGCGCATGGCGTGGAGCAGCTCCGGCAATTTGGAAGCTGGAACAGCTTCTAGAATGCTCCGCGCCTGCCGGTTGGAGCGCTCATTCAGATCCGCGAATGCCTCCCTGCCGCGGCGGGTCATTGTAAGGATCGCCTGCCGCGCATCTTCTAGAGAGGCTTTGCGCTTGAGCAGGCCGACCTCTTCGAGTTTGCGGAGAATCCGGCTTAGGTAGCCGGCATCAAGATCCAGCTCTCTGACGATTTCCCCAGCGGTGAGCTCTTCTCGCGTGGCGAGTTCGTAGATCACCCGGGCTTCGGTCAACGAAAACTCACTGTCGAGCAATCCTTCGCGGAGGGTTCCGATTTTGCGGGTGTAGCAGCGGTTAAATCTGCGAAAGGCGGTAATGTGGCTGTCGGTGATCTCTGAATCCAGTGCTAACATGGATATTAACCTCGTCAATCAATATGCTTGACTTAGTCAAATAATTTGATTCCTCTTTTGACGGCGCGTCAAGTACGTCTGCTGTGCAGTGGAAGAGTATGCTTTGGCTTGGCGAGACGTTTGATGGCAAAACACCGTCTTACCATCGAGATGCGAAATCGAACCCCTTTCTTCGTATTACTTCTCTGTGCCACGATTGCCGCGCAGGGTCAGAAGAAGATGCCTCAGGAACAGGTGCCAAAAAACGGTGCCAAGGCAACACTCGTGCGTGTCGCCAATCTCTACATACAGCCTGATGAGTCGGCGGACCGCGTCGCCACCATTGTGCCCGGTCGGGAGATGGTGATCGCCGAGCGCAGCGGGCACTGGTTGCGCGTCTTCGCCAATGTCGATGCCCCGGAATCGCGCAAGTCCGACGAGCCTGTCATGGAACAGGGCCAGGAGGTTATTCCCATTTCGGGCTGGATGCTCGACAAGGGAATCGTCGACACCAATACACCGCACGGCGATGCAATCCTCTTCGGCGAAGCGGTTAGTGCGGAGGAGGCAGCCTCAGAGTTGCACCCTCCGCCGGGCGCTGCATTGGAGGCACGGCTCCTGTACCGGCGGGTAGTGGAAATGTTCCCGCAATCCCCTCTGATCTCGGAGTCGATGTGGCGGGCAGCGGACATTCGCTGGCAACTGCAGAAGGCCGACGCCGCGGGCTTACCCTCGGCTCACGAAAAGGAGAACTACCTTCGTGAGCAGATGGATGAAGACGAAATGAAGAAGATCGAGAAGTATTTTCCTCATACGAAGTGGGCAGACTTTGCCGCGTATGACCAGATCGAGAACAAGCTGTGTGGCGACTGGCAGGGCTCTGAAAAATGCCCGGAGAAAGAAGCTGAGATGTATGTGAAATATGTTCAGGAGCATCCCGATTCGCCTCGTGCTGCGGAAGCCCTCTACAAAGCCGCATGGCGCATGGCGGCCGCGGGAGACATGTGGACCGCTGACAGCGACGGCCATCGCGCTCAGGAAGATCGCGCCCGAGCCAACGACATCGCTGGGCAGCTGCAGGCGAAGTATTCGCAATCGGAATATGCTGCCCGTGCGGCCAGTCTGATATACAAAATGCAGCAAGGTATTCCGATCTACGGTAGCGACCGGGAATAGGGGACTCACTACGTCCTCGTAAATACCCTCCGCGCCGTCTGGCGATATATCTGCAATTCAGAGAAACAGACAGGCCGGAGGCCTTTTGCACGACTACATCGTTTCTGTACTGCTTGGGATCGTTGAAGGATTGACGGAGTTTTTGCCGGTAAGTTCAACCGCGCATCTGCGCATCAGCCAATATTTATTGCAGATCGACCTGACCGATCCCTTTTGGAAGATGTATTCCATCGTGATTCAGCTCGGCGCAATCCTGGCGCTGGTGCTCGTTTTTGCCGCCAGAATCATTCAATTCTTCCGCACCTTCCCCAAAGGCGAGCGAGGTGACCGGACTGTCTGGACACATCCGATTTCACTCACCATTGTGGCCTTTGTGGTCACGGCCATTCCTTCCCTCTTGCTGACAAAGATGATCAGCAAGCATCTGGAGAACCTGCGCGTGATGGCACTCTCGCTGCTGATTGGTGGCGTAGTGATGTGGGTGGTAGATGCGTGGAGCGAACGCCGCGAGCCAACCACGACGGATGTCGAGCAGATGTCGCTCGGACAGGCAATCTGGATTGGCCTTTGTCAAGTCCTTTCCGCGGTGTTTCCCGGAACTTCGCGATCCATGTCGACTATCACCGCCGGCCAGATCACTGGAATGTCGCGGCCAGCGGCGCTCGAGTTCAGTTTCCTGGTTTCAATCCCCGTCATGATAGCTGGAACCGGGTACGAGTTGCTGAAAACACTGCACCCGGGTCACCATCACACGGCCGAGGCTGTTCAGGAATCCATCACGCCGTTGGTGATGACCGCTCACAACTGGATCGTGCTTCTGATCGGCCTGGTAGTGTCCTTCATCGTGGCGCTGGGTGTCGTGGAATGGTTCCTGCAATGGGTACGCAACCATGGCTTTACACCGTTTGCTGTTTATCGCATCCTTCTCGGCACAGGGCTGCTGATTTACGGGGCAAAGCTGGCGGGTGCGTAGTCCACCGGTTGCGAGGTCGATTCCCCCATCGCATTTTCTCCAAATTTTCGCCCGTTCGCCACGAGCAGGTCTGGGATAATGGTCTTGCTCTGGGGTTCTTGACTGTGTAAGCCGTCTCGTGCGGCGAGCACTGTAATGCGCCCTGATGAAACCCCTCAAGCTGGTTACCACGCCGACACGCAATCGCCGCCTGAACGAGTTGATCGGGCTGCTCATGCTGGTTGCTGCGATCCTCCTTCTTCTCGCGCTTGTTTCATACAGTCCGACTGACCCCTCGCTCAACACCGTTGGCGGGTATGCCAATGGAAGACCTGCACATAACTGGACAGGCATCGTCGGAGCCGGGATAAGCGATTTGCTGCTGCAGGTAGAGGGTATAAGCGCATTCTGCCTTCCGCTGCTGGCCGGCGCACTTGGATGGGCCTGGCTGTGCTCGCGTCCCGCTGGTTCGCCTGGGGCTAAACTCATCGGGATCGTGCTCTGCCTGATCTTCGCGCCCGCGCTGGCGGGCCTGCTGCCCGGGCATCTGCATTTTATGTATGGCCTGCCCATTGAGGGACTCACAGGCCGGCTGACCTCTGATGCACTCGTGCAGTGGCTGAACTTTCCTGGTGCCTGCGTCGTTGCTGTCAGCATGGTAGCTATTGCCCTCTACCTTTCGACCACATTCAGCTTCAATACCGCGCGGGAATGGCTGGCCGTCCGTTTCGCGTTTCTTTTTGCCTGGCGCGACCGCTGGATGAACTGGCGCGCAGCACGGGCCAGAGCAAAGGAATTGAAGGCAGAGGCGCGGATGGAAAAGATCCGCGCAAAAGAGTTGGCCAGGGCGCGCAAGGCTGCAGCGAAGATGGAGAAAAGCGAGCGCAGGAATGTCGCTCCGGCTTCAACAATCGAAGAAAGCGGCCCAGAAACCAGCCACCGCCAACGCGGATTCGCGGAAATGTTCTCCGAAGCGCCTGCGCAGCAAACCGTGTGGGAACAGATTCCGCGAGCGGCTGTACCCGACCCCGAGCCTGAACCTGAACCTGCTGTTGAACCGGCTCCCGCATTAAGGCCGCAACTGGTAAGCCGTCGAGAACCGCCGCGGCCCGAAGCGAAGCCGGCGCCTCATCTCGAACCCACGTTCGATAATCAGAACATTGCTGTCCGCGAACGGGCCGATGCGGAAGCTCGCACCGTGACCGTAGCTCCCAAATCAGTGAGCGGATTCAAATTGCCGCCGAGTACCCTGCTGCACCGCAGCGAAGATACGCAGATAGTGCGCGAGGACACATTACGTGTAGAGGCACAGGTGCTCGTAGAGAAATGCGCGGAATTCGATGTGCTCGGCCAGGTAGTCCAGATTAATCCGGGCCCGGTGGTCACTACCTTCGAGTTCCGCCCCGAGGCCGGCGTGAAGTACAGTCGCGTGACCGGGCTCGCCGAAGATCTATGTCTGGCGATGCGTGCCGAGAGCATTCTGATCGAACGTATGGCCGGCAAAAGCACGGTCGGCATTCAGGTGCCCAACCACGACCGCGAAACCATTTGGCTGCGCGACGTTATCGAAGCTGAAAATTTTCGCAACGCCAAGAGCAAGCTGACGCTAGCGATGGGAAAAGACATTAACGGGCGCATCGTGACGGCCGATCTCACAACCATGCCGCATGTCCTGATCGCCGGCTCGACGGGCAGCGGCAAATCAGTCGCGATCAACGCCATGATTATGTCTGTGCTCTATAAGGCGACTCCCGCTCAGGTGCGACTCATCCTTGTTGACCCAAAGCGTGTGGAGCTAGGAATGTACGAGGGCATTCCGCATCTCTTCACGCCCATCATCACCGAACCAAAGCTCGCGGCCAATGCGCTGCGCAATGCTGTTCGTGAGATGGAGCGGCGCCTTAAGCTGCTGGCTTCCCGCAGCGTGCGCAATATCGACCAATACAACAAACTCTTTGAAAATGGAACACCCAGCCTCTTCGACGACGCGCCAGATGAAGAACCGTTACCTTACATCATGATCATTATCGATGAGTTGGCCGATCTGATGATGCTCGACAAGGCTAACGTCGAAGAAGCTATCACGCGGCTGGCGCAGATGGCCCGCGCTGTGGGCATCCACCTCGTCCTGGCAACGCAGCGTCCTTCGGTCGATGTGATCACCGGACTCATCAAGGCGAATGTTCCCACGCGTATGTCGTTCCGGCTGGCGACGAAGGTGGATTCGCGCACCATCCTCGACTCAAATGGCGCAGAATCACTGCTCGGGCGCGGCGACATGCTCTTTCTCCCGCCGGGCACCTCACGGTTACAGCGCGTCCATGCACCCTTCGTCACCGAAAAAGAGATCGCCGCGGTTACAGATTTCTGGAAAAACCAGGGCGGGGCCGAATATGCGCAGGGTTTCCTCGAAGCTCCTAAAGATACCGGCGGACGCGATGCTGATATCAGCGAGGAGGGCGACGAAGAGAATGATGAGCTCTTCCAGGATGCAGTACGCCTCGTGCTTGAGTTCGGCAAGGCCTCCACTTCTCTTCTACAGCGGCGTTTACGCATCGGCTATGGCCGTGCCGCACACCTGATTGACTTGATGGAGCGCGATGGAATCGTGGGTCCGGCGGAAGGAACGAAACCTCGCGAAATCCTGAAGCCACCGGATTGGCTGAACGAAATGGAGACCACACTGCGATAAGTGCCATCCGAATGGCTTATTTCTGCGGGACCTGTTTTGCCGATCGCAACGCGATTCCGCCGAGCATCAGAATGACCAGCACCAACACTGTCCACAGCAAAGCAGGGTGTTTCTCGGTAAATGGGCGCTCGTCCGGACGCGGTTGGTATTCGGGGTTGCTCTGCTCGGGACCGAGTGTAGCCCGCGCCGCGTCCTGTTCCGGTGCGAATAACGTCGCATAGTCGTAACGCGGA
The DNA here is from genome assembly GCA_036264455.1 of Silvibacterium sp. Taxonomy (GTDB): domain Bacteria; phylum Acidobacteriota; class Terriglobia; order Terriglobales; family Acidobacteriaceae; genus Silvibacterium. The sequence continues at coordinate 14,468 of DATAQX010000201.1, forward strand.
GTTGAAAGCGCCGAATCTCCGTAATAAAGGGTATAACTCGTTCCAGGCATCGCATCGAAGCAGAGCATGCGTTCCAGCATCTGCAGACGAACGGATTTGAGTGCGAGGGGTGCGTCGTCGCCATTATCGATTTCGACGACCCATTTTGTCGCCACATTATCCGTGTATATAGGTGGATCGATGCTTAGGCGCTCCTCGTCGATGCGGTGCCCATTGTGAACGCCGTGAATCCGCAAGATGCTTCCGCTTGACGTGGAAGGCCCCATGTCTCGACCCTCTGCCGGCTGCTTGTTCTTTTGTGGAGTGACTGTAACAGTTACGTCACGGTTGAAATTGGAAGGTTGGGGATCCACGGCGAACTCCGCGCGATCGACGGGAACATTGGCCGTCAGCGCGAACTCGATCACCGTTTTCCGATTCTTTTGCGTGATCTGCGAAGTCTCGGCTAGGGTTACGTATTGCGGCTTGCTTTCGGTTGTGCGTGCTATGTTAAGCCCAGTTACGTCTTCCGGCTTCAGTGGACCATCACTGCGGAAATGCAAATAGCGGAAGTCGGACTCAGGGAGATGCAGGACGGTGCTGCGGCCAAGCTTCTGACTGGTGAAATCAAAGATCGTATAGGAGCCGATCTTTGTTGATTCGCCGGTCTGCGACTGGCTTCCGAAGACATCGAAAGTAGCGATGAAATCATGCGCTCCAAGATCAAGATCGATGTCGTTATAAGGACCTTCCGGCATCGCGACATCAAAGACGACGTGTCCACGCTGCTCGCCGAGGTTGAGGGGCGCAACGTTCTTCGACGCGGCAGCAGCCGACGATGCAAAGTGAATGGCATAGGGAGTCTCTCGCCCGTCGTGGTAAAGTCGCAGATCGGAGACGAGTGGCGAGGCATGGGTAAATGCTGCAGCATCGAGAACGACGCAGGTTTGCAACTGTTTTGATGGCGTATCGAGAATAGACCGTTCATATCGGAAGTAACGCGTGTCCGCTGAAACAGCGGCAGTAGCGGCAAGAAATGCAAGAGCGCGCAGATTCACGATTGTGCCCGCTCCGATCCACGCAGGTTGAGTAAGTCCTTCTGATAGACAAAGCTGACGCCCAGCAGCAAAGCGCCAAGTCCGAGAAAGCTGACGATGCGATAGCCTTGGCTCAGTTGACTCACGTCAATGAGGAAAACCTTGCCGATCGAAACTGCAAGAAGGACCAGGGCCTGCCAGCGCAGGAAGGCTGAACGTTTCCAGAAACCCACAGCAAGCAGAGCCGCGCCGAAAATCATAAAAAATGCCGAGTACGTAAACTGCGCGTACATGCGGTATTCATGCATCACAGACCAGTCACCGCTATAGCGCACGAACCACCAGTAGTTGTGAATCTCCCAGCCGATGGCGAGCAGGATAAGCACATTCACGGCCAGTACGGCGGCAGCTGCAGTCACACGCCAGGAAAACGGGAACTCCAACTCGGCATCTTCCACGGCGCCATAAGCCAGTCTTGCAGTGAAAGCGAAAACCAGGATTCCTACAAGATATGTACCAAAGCGCTGGTTGAAGAGGATTGCGGTAGACGCTCTCGGATTGACGACCACAAGAGCGCCGAGCCCAAGAGCCAGAGCCAGCAGAGCCAACCCTCGAAGCAATCTCGACTGCATGCTGCGCGAGAGCCACAAGAGCGCCGCGCCCTCCACCAGCCATCCGATTGTGAGCCAGCGGCCGTGCGCCTTCATCGGAATCGCGATGGTGAGAAACAGCACGGCGATGGTAAGATGAAGCGCCGAAAGCGCGGAGGGGCTGCCGTGCAGTGCCCCTCTGTTCGGAAGCCGCAGGAGCAGCAGGTAGAAAGCGGCAAAGGCTACAGCCACCCAGGGCTGCGCCCATGTTCCGCCAGATGAATCGAGCAGAGTGTAGAAACCCAGAAAGCCGAGCACAGCGTTCAGGAGAGGCAACAGAATAATCGTCAGGCTGTCGGCCCGGGAAAGGGTTACGTCTTCTTCACTGCCTGGCAGGCGCACGAGGCGTGGCGCGAAGGCAAAGATAAGAAAGAAGATCGCTAAAAAGAAGGCTGTGAGTGCGAACTGTTCACCGGAATAGAACCTTATCCACCAGCCCACAAAGAGAAATATGGTCCCCAGGAAGGCTCCGAAGAGCAGGCGCGACCATGGGCGAAGCGCAACGAGCAGAAACACGGCCACATTCAAGAGCAGAAGGTAGCTGAAGAGGGTAACTTCGTGATTCTCGCCCGTAGAGAGGAGGAGCGGTGTGCTGAACCCACCGATGATGGCGTAGAGCGCAAGCAGTTCTGAATCCTGTGCCCAGCACATGAACCCGTTGAAGGCCGTAACCAGGATCATGGCGGCAAAGGCCACCGATGATGGGACGAGTTGAAAAAGTGCAAATGCCGCCCATAGAGATAGATAGAGAATGCCACTGCCGACGGCTTTCAACGAATAGGAAAAAGCCGCATAGCCACGGCTCCGAAAACGCTCTGACCAGGCGATAAGTCCGGCGCCCGAAATCAGCCCAATGATGACTCGGCCTAGCGGCCCAATCCAATGATTATCGATAGCCAGCTTTAGAAACCATGCCATGCCGATGAGCACAGCCAGAATGCCGATGCGGTTGAACCACTGCGAACCGATGCGGCTTTCAAGCGACCGGTCCTCCTTCGCGGGGGCTTCGTGCGACTCCACTACAGGGTGCGCTGCGGTCGGAGCAACTGATGGTGCCGGGACCAGCATCGTACTGGCTTCAGTGGCCTGAACTTGGCTTACCGGCGTCAGCGGGCTGTCTTCCTCAAGGACAATGCCATGTGTTCGGAGCGCAGCCTCAAGACGTACCACTCGCGAACGAAGATCGGCTATCTGCTGTGCGAGATTGTCGGAGGGGTTTACGTCCATCGAAGACCACTGTACCAATCAATGAATGGTGAGGGGAAAGAAAGGGAACGGATAGACCTGATTTTCCACGAGATGGCTGTCCTTTAACCGAGCATACGGAGAACATGCGGGGAATTCATCTGTGGAATTTGTGCAACAATTTGTGCTCGTGAAAGATCGTGAATTAGTCATACTTACGCTCACTTGATCATAAAATTGATTCACAGAGCAGCTTTCAACTCTTATGTATTGGGAGACGAATGTCTCACGAAGCAAATGGCGCGACGAGACACTGTAGGTTAATGCTCATCGACGACGACGGCGTCAGCCTCGCCGTTATCTCCCTGCTTCTTAAACAGGACGGCTACGAAGTAGTTGAGGTTGCGGATGGAACGGATGCAATCAGGATGCTCGGCGAATTGCACCCGGATGCGCTGCCTTCCGTCCTGCTGGCAGATCTGCGGATGCCGGGGATCTGTGGACGCGATCTCGCGGTTGCGCTTCGGAGGGTAGCTCCGCAAGCGATACTGCTGGCCATGAGCGCGACTCCGGACGCTGCCGAAGGCTATGACGGTTTTTTTGAAAAGCCGCTGGACCCGGCGGCGCTGCGGGCGGCATTGGAAGCGCACGAGAGCGCTGTCTCAGCGTCGGCCGTTGTAGACCAACAGCCAGCACTGGACGAAGCGGTCTATAAAAAATTGCTGGGTATGATGCCTCGAGAGGCTGTAAGCGAGATATACGAGGTGTGCCTGAACGACACTCGCGCGCGCGTGGCCGAAATGCGCAGTGCGAGCGCAGCAAATAACCTTGCCTCCGTTCGCCGGATAGCCCACACCATCAAAGGCGGGGTGGGTATGATAGGCGCTCAAAAACTGGCTGCGGCAGCAGCCGAGTTAGAACTGGGAGATTACCGAAAAGAGGATGTTCCTCATTTGATCGACAATTTGTTGTCCTGTTGTGACCAGTTACAGCGTATTCTATTGGCCAAGTTACAACTATGACCCCCGTGACGAAACAAACTAAGAGCCCATCCCCTCCGAGCAAACAACGCACATCTCCGGCCATCCGGATTCTATTGGCAGATGATCACCCGGTAGTTCGCATTGGCGTGCGCAACATGTTGCAGGCCGACGAAGCATTTGCCGTAGTAGGCGAGGCTGGAGACGGCGATGAGGCCATTACTCAGACCCTCGAATTGTTGCCCGATATTCTCTTGCTTGATCTCTCCATGCCACGTCTGCCTGGTTTAGAGGCAATGCGTGCCATCATGAGCGGCTCGCCCACGGTCAAGATTATCCTGCTGACGAGCACCATCACCGTCCAGCAGATAATTGAAGCTCTGCAGATCGGAGCTCGCGGCATTGTGCTGAAGGACGCACTTACCGATCATCTCACCAGTTCCATCCGAACAGTTGCAGCGGGCGATTACTGGATCGGTGGCCGCCGGGTTGTAAATCTGGTCGGCGCATTGCACGAACTGATGAAGCAGGCGGCTGTTCCCGAACGCAAAACCTACGGCCTCACGCCGCGTGAGTTGCAAGTGGTGGGGTGCATCGTTGAGGGCTGCAGTAACCGCGATATTGCCAAACAGTTCGGCCTGAGCGAAGAAACGGTCAAGCGGCACCTCTCGAATACCTTCGACAAGACAGGAGTTTCGACGCGACTTGAGTTAGCAATGTTTGCCATTGCTCACAGATTGGTTGCCCCGCAGGACTGATTTTATTTCGCGGAAAGCGTATTTCTTTTTATCGGTCCATACAGTGAATGGTGGGCTATCTTCATCTAATTCCTAAGCGCTTACTCTGGCAGTGAACACCTCATAGGAGCTGTCAGTGAGATTGCTCGCTTCTCTGGCTGCGAGTGAGGGACAAGAGGGCTGAAGGAGTTTAGGAAAATGAAAAATCTCCAGAAAAATACCAGGTTAGCAGCACTTTTTATCTGCGCTGCATGCAGCATTGCAGGCGCGCAGGAAAAGAATCCAACCGCCACACAACAGTGGCCGCAGGAGCACCGACAACAGCCGCAGGCTGAGACACGAGATGGCGAATACGTTTACGTCTACAAAATTACGGTCGTAGGCCGGGACATTCCCGCCATTAACTATTTTCATCGAAGCGGTCCCACCAGGATTGGTTTCCAGGGCACGAGTTTGCTGGCGCAAGGCAAAGGTTCCGCCACGGTTGAAAGCCGCCGCGGCCGCATGGTTATTGACGCGAAATTTGAGGGCCTCGTTCCGGCCAATAGCTTCGGCGTCGAGTATCTTACGTATGTCCTCTGGGCAATCACTCCCGAGGGCCGTCCAGTAAACCTCGGTGAGGTGCTGCCCGCGGGGTCGAAGAGCGAAATTACCGTCACCACGGATTTGCAGACATACGGTTTGATCGTGACCGCTGAACCTTATTATGCGGTCACCATGCCCAGCGATGTCGTTGTCCTCCAGAACTATCCCCTCCAGAATAAGACACAGGGCATTATCCAGACCGTAAATGCGCACTTCTCTCTTTTGCCACGCGGCGCTTATTCCCAGACCGCAGGCCAACATGCGGTGTTGCACCCCATCACACGCGACGACCGATCTCCGCTCGAACTGTATGAGGCGATCAATGCCGTACAGATCTCCGAAGCCGCCGGCGCGAATAAATATGCTACGGATACTTTAATGACGGCCAAACAGGACCTGAAGAATGCGCAGGACGTGGACGACCACAAGAGCGAGCGTAAACAAGAGATTACCTATGCGCGCGAAGCCGTACAAGCCGCCGAAGATGCTCGAATCATGACCATCCGCAAGATGAAGGCCGAGGATGAACAGCGCCAGCGAGAAGCCAGCGAGCAGTCCGCTCTCGCAGCGCAACAAGAGGCTACGCAACGCGCCGAGGCGGATGCCCGTGCTGCTGAAGCAGAGGCTGCTGCCCAGAAGGCGCGTGCCGATCAGGCAGCCGCGCAACAACAGGCAAAACAGGCCACAGATCAAACTGAGCAGATGCGAGAACGTCTGAAGGAGCAGCTCAACGCTGTATTGGCAACCCGTGAAACTGCTCGGGGACTCATCGTTAATATGTCCGACGTGCTCTTCGACTTCAACAAATATACGTTGAAGTCCGATGCCCGTGAGAAGCTGGCGAAAGTCTCAGGCATCTTGTTGTCCTACCCCAACCTCAAGCTTCAGGTGGAGGGTTATACGGACAACATTGGCTCGGACGGGTACAACCAGAAGCTCTCGGAGGAGCGTGCAGATTCTGTCCGCGATTATCTGATGGCCGAAGGCGTGAACCAGCCCAATATTAATGCCGCCGGTTACGGCAAGAGCGATCCTGTAGCCGACAACTCTACTGCTGCGGGCCGTTCGCAGAATCGTCGCGTGCAGCTTGTCGTATCGGGCAATATCATCGGTGTTCAGCAGACTGCCCCTTCAGCTCCAGGTGGTGAATCGATGAACCAAGCCCCGCCTCAGGCGTCCACCCCGCATCCTTATGCGACTGGCGTCTCGAACGTTCCACAGCAATAAATTGCGGCGTTCACACACTAACGGCCGCTCCATCGTGAGCGGCCGTTATTTTTGTAGCCCGCTTAATAGTCATGTTCATCCAAATGATTGCAAGACTCAGGAGACCTCTTATGCGAATTGCATTTCTTGGACTCGGAAAAATGGGCAGCGCCGTCGCACGGCATCTGTTGAAGTCCGGTCACGAACTCACCGTGTGGAACCGGACAGCTGCGCACGCCGAGCCGCTCAAAAAACTTGGCGCCAAAGTAGCAGGTTCGGCATCCGAAGCTGTTGCTTACTCGGAAGTCGCCTTCACCATGGTGATGGACGACGCGGCCCTCGAGAATGTGATGTTCACGGCCAACGCCCTCAAAGCGATGTCGCCCGAGGGCATTCACGTTTCGCTCAGCACCATCAGTGTAAAGCTCTCAGACCGTCTTACCGAGACACATCGCGCAGCGGGCGGGCATTTTGTGGCCGCGCCTGTCTTCGGACGCCCCAACGTAGCCGAAGAGGGTCGCCTCTGGACAACCGCTGCCGGCGAGCCGCAGGCCATCGCCAAGATTCGGCCTTTGCTCGAAACGTTCAGCCGCGGCGTCACCATCGTTTCCGAGAAGCCTTCGAGTGCTCATGCGCTCAAGCTGGGCGGAAACTTTCTGATTACCGCCATGATCGCATCGCTGTCCGAGGGACTGGTATATGCCGAAGCCTTGGGCATCGAGCCCAGGATCTTTCTCGAGACCATCAACAGCGCCCTGTTTCAATCGCCCTTCTATCAGAATTACGGCAAGATCATGCTCGATCCGCCAGAACAGGCCGGCGGGACCATCGCGCTCGGTGAAAAGGACATCCTGTTGTTCCGAGAAGCTGCCAAATCCGCCGGGGTGGCAACTCCCTTGGCCGACACATTTGAAGAGCACCTTCAAAGGGCAATCGACGCTGGCATGAAGGATCAGGACTGGGCCGCCGGTTACTACCTTCTCACGCAAAGCATGACGCGCAGCGCGCCGTAACTTACGATATCTGCATGGGAAAACTGAATGGCTCTGTTGTCTTCATTACGGGTGCAAGTGCAGGCATTGGCGAAGCGTGCGCCCTCGCATTTGCCCGAGAGGGCGCGCGGCTTCTGCTCGCCGCCCGGCGAATCGACCGCCTGGAGGAAGCAAGGCAGAAATTGCTCGCGGCCGGAGCGGACGATGTGCATACTTTCTCACTCGATGTTCGTGACTACCATGCAGTCGAGAGCGCAATCGCAGGTCTACCCATCGAATGGCAAGCCATCGACATTCTCGTGAATAATGCCGGATTGAGTCGTGGCCTCGACAAAGTATATGAAGGGAAGATCCGGGATTGGGACGAGATGATAGACACCAATGTCAAGGGTCTGCTCTACGTAACACGCGTGGTTGTGCCCGGTATGGTCCGGCGCGGCAGAGGCCATATCATCAGTCTTGGTTCAACAGCAGGCGAGATAACCTATCCCAACGGGGCAGTCTATTGCGCGACCAAGGCAGCGGAACGTGCCATCAGCGATGGATTGCGACAGGATGTTTTAGGGACGCCCGTGCGTGTCACAAGCGTTGATCCCGGGATGGTAGAAACTGACTTTAGCCTGGTGCGCTTCCACGGAGACGCCGAACGCGCCGCGAAGGTTTATAAGGGGCTTACTCCTCTCACACCCGCCGATGTCGCCGATGCAATTGTTTGGTCAGCAACCCGGCCGGCTCATGTAAATATCTCCCGCGTTGTGATGACAACCATCGATCAGGCAAATTCACTTCTTTTTAATCGCAAGCCGCAATGATGGGAAACACGCCGCGAGTAATAATCGCGCTACGAAATGGCCTGAAGTTGCTCTTCGATGTCGGAAAGAGCCGCATTCAAAGCGGCACGGCGGTGCGGATTGGAAGTACGCTCATCCAGAATTCGTTCGCGCTGCAGTTCCAGTGCCTGTCGCTGGCGTTGCCTGTCGGCCTGTGCGGCAGAGACTTGTCGGGCATTTTCCGGCGTATGAGTGCTGTCTTGCTGCCGGTCGGCAACCTGCTCTTCCACGGATTTGCTCTCCCATCCTCTGGCCATACTCTGATGTTAACGCCAACATGCCCGCATTCGGAAGATATTCAGCGCATAGAAAGAAACCCGCACAACTTTCGTAATGGGAGCAAATATGAAGATCTGGCAGATACCTTCCTTTGGAATCGATAACTTGGCATTCATAGACCGGCCCACTCCGCAACCCTTGTCCGGTCAGGTTTTGGTAAAGGTACATGCCGTTTCGTTGAACTATCGCGATCTCTTGGTGGTGCTTGGTAAGTACAACCCCAGGCTCGCACTTCCGCGAATTCCTTGCTCCGATGGAGCGGGCGAGGTCGTTGCACTCGGTGATGATGTAAAACGAGTGAAAGTCGGCCAGCGCGTGGCCGGCATCTTCATGCAGCATTGGATCGATGGCGCTCCGGATGCGGTCAAGCAACGCGGCGCACTCGGTGGCGACATGGATGGCATGCTCACCGAATACGTCATGCTCGATGAGAACGGGTTGGTCGTAATTCCCGAACACCTGGGTTGGGAAGAAGCCGCGACGTTGCCTTGCGCGGCGGTTACTGCGTGGAACGCGGTTGTGAATGCGGGTCGCATCAAGGCCGGCGATACAGTCTTGATTCAGGGAACAGGCGGGGTTTCCATCTTTGCGTTGCAATTCGCAAAATTGCTTGGAGCACGCGTGCTCGGTACATCGAGCAGCGATACGAAACTAGAGCGTGCATCCCAACTAGGGCTCGACTCAGGGCTTAACTATAAACGTACTCCCGATTGGGCTAGGTGGGTGCTTGACCAAACCAACGGGGTGGGTGTCGACCTGGTTGTCGAAGTTGGAGGCGCGGGAACGTTTGCCCAGTCCCTTAAGGCTGTTCGCATCGGCGGAACAGTTGCGCAAATCGGCGTTCTAAGCCAGTCAAGCGAGCCCTTGCAAATCCCGCCGCTTTTGCACAAGCAGCTTCATCTCCAGGGAATTTACGTGGGATCGCGCGCCAATTTTGAAGAAATGAACAAAGCTATTGCAATGCATTCTTTGCGACCTGTAGTAGATAAGGCATTTGCATTCCATCAGGCAAAGAGTGCTCTGAGAACCATGGAATCTGGCTCGCACTTTGGCAAGTTGGTGATTCGCGTAGAATCGTGACCTTCCGGCGAGAAACTGGCATGTCCGCGCAGCAAATGTCTCTTCATTTAGTCAATCTGCCAGCGGCCTGCCCGTATACTATGGGCAGGCACTGAACCCCTACCTCTACGTTCTTCTCAGGCAGGCACAGCATTTGTGATCGTTGAAATAGCGGATCTCACCAAGGTCTACCAGGACAAGCAGCAGCGAATAACTGCGGTTGACGGCATTGATCTCACGGTGAATGAAGGTGAGCTTTTCGGCCTGCTTGGTCCGAACGGCGCGGGAAAAACTACGACCATCGGAATCTGTACGACGCGCACCCTGCCTACTGGGGGGCGCGTTGTCATCGCCGGCGTCGATGTGGTCGCACGGCCGGCAGCTGCGCGTACAAACATTGGTGTCGTTCCCCAATACAACACTCTTGATCGCTCGCTGACCATCTTTGAGAACCTTTATTTCCATTGCAGGTACTTCGGCTTCACCAGCGCTGAAGCGCGCGACCGCGCGAATACGCTTCTGAAGCAATTTCTTTTGCACGAACGCGGCGATAGCTTTCCCTCGCAACTCTCCGGTGGCCTCCAGCAACGAGTGCAGATCGCGCGAGCCATAGCACACCGGCCGGCGGTGCTCTTTCTTGACGAGCCGAGCGCTGGTCTCGACCCGCAAAGCCGCATAGCCATGTGGGACGCAGTGCGCGCGTTGCGCCTGGAAGGGATCACAGTGGTACTGACCACACACTATATGGAAGAAGCCGACGAGTTGTGCGATCGAGTGGCTATTATCGACCACGGCAAGTTGCTTGCCCTCGATACACCGCAGCGGCTCAAAACCACGCTTGGTGCGGATACTGTCATCGAACTTGAGCTGCGCCAGAACGATGATACGCAGCCACTCACTGTGCAACTGAATTCGTTACCGCAAATTACAAGTATAGAAACAATGCTGGGCGGCCTGCGCATCTATGCGCATGGAACCAATGGCCTGCTGCCCGACATCGTCCAGGCGGCGCAGAGTTACGGCGTGCGCGACATCGCAATCAACGAGCCCAGCCTGGAGACAGTATTCATCCGGCTAACGGGGAGAGATCTACGTGAGTAGCGCCCGGATTAGCCCTGCAAGAAGGGTCTCTTATACGAGTGCCTTTGCCGGCCTTTTGCTGCGCGATTTCCGTGTATTGCGCCGCGAACTCGGCCCATTTGTGGTTCGCGTAGTCATGCAACCGTTATTGTTCCTTTTTGTATTCACCTATGTTTTTCCTCATATTGGTCAGGCGGGTGGAGTCGGCGGACCGAATTTCGCAACCGTGCTTTTGCCCGGCCTGATGGCCGTTGCCATCATGTTCAGCGGAATAGCGGCGGTTGCGCTACCGCTCTCGCAGGAGTTTGGCGTAACTCGTGAGATCGACGATCGCGTTATGTGTCCACTGCCAGTTCCCGCCGTAGCCATCGAGAAAATCTGTTTCAGCGCCCTCCAAAGCATCCTGGCAGCGCTGCTTGTTCTACCCCTTGCCTACTTCATTCCGGCGACACCGGTATATGCCCATGTTGCAAGCTGGCCCATGCTGATCGTCACCCTTGTATTGGCCAGCCTCGTGGCAGGCGCACTCGGTCTCACCATCGGCGCGAATGTAAAACCCCAGCAGATCGGACTCGTCTTTTCTATTGTTGTTGTGCCCATCACATTTCTGGGCTGCGTTTACTATCCCTGGGCCGTTCTCAGCCATATCCGCTGGCTGCAAGTTGTCGTCCTGCTTAACCCCATCGTCTACATGAGCGAAGGTCTGCGCGCGGCGCTTACTCCAGGAGTGCCGCATATGCCCGCGCTGATGATCGTGGCGGCTCTTCTTCTTTCACTTGGACTCCTGGGACGCTTTGGGATCAAAGGCTTTCTGCGCCGGGTGATTTCGTGAATCTGAGCAGCCCAGCTCCGTTGACTCGCGCGACTCCTGCAAGGTCTAAGATGGTTGCGGCACGTTTCCCTCGCCACCACCGACACCGTATGCCGAAGCGACTCAGCCCATATATCGCCTTTGCGCTCCCGCCTCTTCTCTTGCTCGCCGCCGGATGCGGCACCGGGCAGTATGCCGGCGTGAGCGCAAACAGTGGAGTCTTTTCGATCACACCATCCTCTTCCGCAATCAACTCAAATGGTCAGGTGAAATTCACGGCGCTGCTGCCAACGGGCGAGCCTGCTGCTGTGAATTGGTCCATCGCAGAAGGAGAAAACGCTTCTTCGCTGGGCGAGGGTCACATAGATGCTAACGGTACTTATACGCCGCCGGGCGCCCTGTCACGCAACAGTGTTCAAATCCACATCCTGGCGCACCTTGAAAGCGATCCTTCCGCAACCGCTGCCGCTGTCATCAATGTGACTCCGGGCTTTGTGCAATCACTATTGCCCGAAAATGCGGCTCTCACTGTAGGAGGGACGCTTGAAGTGACAGCGGAAATCGCAGAGGTGAATGCAGGCTCGGTCAAGTGGTCCTTAAGCGAATCACCTGCGGGGAACGCATCTCCTTCCGGCAACGACAACACGATGAATCTTGGCACGCTCGATCACATAACCTGCCAGCGCAGCCTCGATCAATTTACGACCTGCAAAGTGAGCTACACCGCGCCTGCTACGCTTTCCGTAGCGAGCACTGTCTACGTGTCTGCAGCAGTCAACGGCACAACAGCAACTTCTCCGCTCAGGATTCTGCTGAATACGGACGGGTTGAACAGCACTCCTTCAACGAATCAGGCTGCCCAGACCGGAACGATTGCCCTCGGCACATCCGGCGGGAACGACAACGATTATGACACTTGGCAGGACCGTTCAGGAACTCCCTATATCGCTGACTGCTGTGGTGGAACGCTGGGCGCGCTGGTGGAAGACACTGCGCGGAATCAGTACATCCTCAGCAACAATCACGTACTGGCTGAGTCTGATCAGGCGAAAATCGGCGACACCATCGACGAACCGGGCCTGATCGATAATGGCTGCGTGCCGCTGAGTCACGCGGGCTCAACCTTGCGGCCGGTTGGATCTCTTAAGTATTACGTGCCGCTGGCAACCACCCAGAGCAATGTGGATGCCGCTCTTGCATCGGCTTTTTCGGGCGCCGTCGATCCCACAGGCAGCATTCTGCAGCTGGACGCGCCGAAATCCAGCGCCACAGGTGGCCACCCCAACAGTTCGCTGGAAGCGGCCCCGCCCATGGCTGGAACGGGCGAGCCCTTGAATGCGAATAACCTCGGCAGCATCGAGTTGGCAAAGAGCAGCCGAACTACCGGACTCACCTGCTCTACCGTTGAGAGTGTCGACCTGAGTGTGAGGGTTGACTACTTCAAAGACTGTGCGGAGACACAGCCGTATTACACCAAAACTTTCACCGGCCAGATTGGTATCGCGGGAGATAACTTCGCCGATAGTGGCGACTCCGGCGCTCTTGTCGTAGATTCCAGCAACGCGCAGCCCGTCGGGTTGTTCTTTGCGGGTGGAACGGATGGCGATGGCAGCGGTCTGAGCGTGGCCAATCCCATCAGTGATGTTCTTCGCGAGTTAGCCGCACAGGCCGGCAGCCGTCTGAACATTGTCGGCACAACGACTCCGCACAAAGTAGCCTGCATTCGTTACGACACCACTCCACGAACCACAGTGCCTGCCGCGGTTTCTTCCGAAGTAATGGCACGGGCACAATCTGTTGCGGAGAGCACTGGCGCATCGCTTGTCAATCCTGAGATGGGCATCCTGGCAACTGCAGCAGGTAAAAGCCTCGACAGTCCTGGAGAAGCGGCCCTCATCGTCTATGCCGATAAGTCGAAGCCGCGTGTCGACGTGCCGCAAACTTTCGACGGCCTTCGCACACAGTTAATTTCTATAGACGCAGCAGCGCTCGCGCGTGGTCTTGCACCTGCCGCTCCACCTGCTGTTAGCGGTATTCATCTTTCCGATAGCACCCTGGCTGGTGCCACCGCCGTTGTGCGTGAATACGGTCCACGTCTCTTGGCTGACACAGCAATCTTTGGTGTCGGAGTGTCGCAGAGTCAGGACAATCCGGCAGAGCCGTCCCTGCTCGTGCTGGTCGATCTCAATCGTACTCCAGCGTCCATGCCTGCTACTCTTGGGGGATTGCGCGTGCGTTATATGAAACTGCATCGCTTCCATGTGACGCAATCGAAATACTCGGGGGCGAATCATGCTTCGAGCTGCGCGCTCAAGGGGCTGACCCCTTCCGGAACACCTCGATCGGCACGGGACGGGTTCGCATTCGAAGAGAAACCCGGCGTCCAGTGAACTAGCCCCTAGCCTCTAATCTCAACGCCATCCAATACCTGTATCTGTTTTTCCTGCGCAACTGCATCTTCAAGTTCGAACGGGAAGAAGATGGTGAAGACAGTTCCGCTTTTTCTGTTTTCCGTAGAAGTACGGCTGCGCACCCGAATGGTCCCATGATGCTTATCGACAATCTCTGCGCTAACCCAGAGCCCAAGCCCCGTCCCCGTTGCCTCTTTCGTTGTGAAGAATGGCTCAAAGATGTGCCGCCGAACCTCTGCCGACATGCCCGATCCTGTATCTGCTACGGTGACGCGCACCCCTGCTTTCGGCGGTTGCCCGGGTGCCTGGGTATAGCGCACGCGCAATAGTAGCCGCCCACCTCCAGACATCATTGCATCCAGCGCATTCCCGATGAGGTTGGCGAAGAGCTGCCTCACTTCGCCCGCAAAGCAAAGCAGCTTGACATCTTCGGCGTAGCGGCGAACCACTTCGATATGTAGCGAAACCACGCGTCCTTGGTGCAGCATTAGAACCGAGTCCAGCAGTTCGCATACATTCGACAATGCAGGCAGAGTTGGCTGCCTGTAAAAGCGCAGCATCTGCTGTGTAATCGCAGAAACCCGAGCCAACTCATGCTGAGCAAGCTCGGCATAGCCTGCTGAATCTGTATCGAGCGTTCCCTTGCGGATCAGGAACAACAAATTTGTAACCGCTTCGAGCGGATTGTTGATTTCGTGGGCGATCGATGCCGCCAGTCTGCCCGCTGCAGCCAGCTTCTCCGATTTGCGCAAAGCGTCTTCTGCCAGCCGTCGCTCAGTTGTTTCCACCAGGATCACGCCTACCCAGCGTACAGTTTGAGCATCCGTTCGAACCGGATAAACGTTTGCGAGCCAGTTTCGCGTCTGCGAAGGTCCGTTCTCCGGCCCGGTACTCAATTCTAGATCCTGCACTGCTTGTCCTCGTTCGAAGACTTCGTGGATGCTCTCCTCAAGCATTGTTCCGACCGGCTCCACAAAAATCTCGCGCACTGTGCGTCCCAGGTGTCGGCTTACCGGAAGGCTATTCATCTGGGCCAGGAACTGATTGACTCGAACAAAGCGTAGCCGGCGATCAAAAAATGCAAAGCCGATCGGTGCGTTGGCTAGCATGGAGTCCAGTAGGGCTAAAGTGTCGTTCAAGCCAGCACGCTGCTCCTGCATCGCAGTGACCATCAAGTTAAAGGCCATGGTCAAATCAGCAGTTTCATTCGTAGACGTCACAGCCAGGGGAAAAGCGGCAGTGTCTTCCGGATTGCGGATGAGCTGGCGCGTTGCCCCCATAAGCGCGCTCAGAGGACGCGTGATGGGCCTGGCCATCAGATTTGCAAAAAAGGTGCAGGCAATGATTCCGAAGAAAGCTGAAAGCAGTGTGAATCCCAGAAGCCTGTGGAGCTGGGCGCGGTCTCTCGCATCGTCGGGATAGATCCAGGCATACCCATGGGTCACTCCATCGATGCGTACCGGCGCAACGGCCTCGGTCGTCTTTTTGTCGATTGAGAATATCTCTGGCTTGGTGAGCTCGCGCAGGTAGGTGCGCTCTTTTGGTGATAACGTGAGCTTCCCCTGCATGCCGGGGTCGCTGCTCAAAAGCGCGCGCCCTTGCGCATCGGTAATCTGGACAGCGCGAATGCTTGGAGCATCGCGCATAGCATCCACTACGCGTTGCAGCGTGTTGAGCTGTCCGACGCTCATTGCTGCGCCCGCCTGCACTGCGAGGATGCCTGCCTGGTATTCTAGGCGCCGTTCCGTGCGCGAGCGCAATTCAGCGCCCTGTTCGCGGACGAGCACAACCGAGAGAACGGCCAGTACCATCGCTTCGAACAGAATCAGGCCGCTCATCAACTGACCACGAATCGTGCGTGGTCTTAGAATGCGCATGACGAACCGCTTCGACTATTCGGACTCAACTCGGTTTCAGCGAGCAACAGCATCGAGTGTATTCCGCAGTGGAAGTTTGCGCTCCAGATCTGCCGCAATCTGCCGCCCGTGAAAGCGGCCGTTTTCAATAAATATCTCGTTGGTGCGCGAACCCGCCACAATCACCCCGGCAAGATAGACTCCGGATACATTGCTTTCCAGACTTTCGGGATCGCACACCGGAAGCAGATCCTTGCCTTCTATCTGAACCCCGAGCGCAATCAAAAAATCGAAGTCCGGGTGATACCCGGTCATTGCAAACACTGAATCATTCGGAATCTCCTTCACACCGTGCGGTGTTTCAATCCTCACCGTGTCCGTGCCAATCCACGTTACCGTGCTTGCGAAATGCGCTGCTATCTCACCATTCTTAATACGGTTCTCGATGTCTGGCAGAATCCAATACTTAACGTGCCTGTGAATCCCGGGCCCACGATGAATCAGCGTCACGCGCGCTCCATGCCGCCACAGATCGAGCGCCGCAATGGCCGCAGAGTTCTTGCCACCGATCACAACCACATCCTGGTCGTAGTATGGATGCGGATCATCGTAGTAGTGATGCACCTTGGGTAACTCTTCGCCCGGTATATTCAGATAGTTCGGCAAGTCATAGTAGCCCGTTGCCACAATCAACTTGCGGCTCCGGCAAACTTCTTCGCGTCCAAAATTGTCTTTCGTCAGCACCGTGAACTCACCGTCGCATCCGCTCACTGATTCAACTAACCGGTACTGTCGCACATCGAGTTCATAATGCTCCGCAACTTTGCGGTAATACTCTAGGGCCTCGTTGCGGTTCGGCTTCTGATTGGGACTGGGGAACGGAATATCGCCGATCTCCAGTAACTCCGGCGTCGTAAAGAACGTCATGTGCGAGGGATAGTGAAATATCGAGTTGCAAAGGCAGCCCTTATCTACCAGAACACTGCGAAACCCGGCGCGCTGCGCCTCGATCGCGCAAGCCATTCCCGTCGGCCCCGCCCCAATCACTAAAACATCGAAGCTGTTCTCTTCCGCAGCAACGCTCGCCTTGGCAGTCATATCCTTAGCTTAGACGATCAAGTCGAACCCGTGGAGCCTTCCCGTAATCACCTGCGCTGGCACTATATCCCTTTACTCGCCGCTATTGGTCGATAGCCACCAACCTGAGCCCGAACACCAGCAGCTTTCGCCTGGCACATTACTGCGATGCAATTCCTTCACTTGATGCCAACCTCCTCTGCGAAACGCTGCTGCGAGTTTTGCTGCCGTTGCCTCGTCGCGAGCACCCACGCAGGGAACGAATTGGACCTGGCATAAGAATCGAGCTGCAAAGCTCCCTCTTTCATTTCTGGTCAACAGGAGCATGGCGCCGGCCCCGTCCGAGGCCGTAAGTGGGAACAGAAGACGCCCATTTGGGCGCAAGGCGTCCAGCCATACAGCAAGCGGCGAAGTCGCTCCAGCATTTACGTAGAGTATGTCGCAATCTGGAATTGGTCCCTCCGCACCGGACCGATCATTCACCGTAACCTGCGAAAACCCGCAGAGATTGCCGGCGGCGCGTTGTGCCAATTCCGCATCAATTTCGTATGCAATCACTTTACCGGCTTCGCCTACCAACTTGGCCAGCAGTGTGGTGTAGTAGCCCGTGCCTGCGCCCACATGGACCACCGTCTCCCCTTTTTGTGGAGCCAGGGTGGCGATGCACAAAGCATGCAGGGATGGTTGCCCATTATTCAGCGGTCCCTTGCCTCCAAGGGAGACGACAACATCCTGATACAGAAAGGCTGGATCATCCGACGGCGTATCAATGTAGCCGGTAGAGGTAAAGACCCTCCAGGGAGCCTTCCCGACAAATTGCTCCCTGGGCGTTGACGCGAATGCAGCCGCGAGTTCGCTGTCTGCAGAAACACCGGCGTTGGCTGTTACCAGCTTTGCGAAAAATCTTCGATAGGCATCCATGCGGTCCATTGTCGTAACCCCAATGAATGACACTCGCTTCAGGGTAGCAGGAACCTCCGGCAGTGCCGCGCCTAATGACCGCTGTCGCTGCACCAAATCACAACCCAACTCAGACTCGCTATACTCAAAAGTTGCGCTGCGTTCGCCAGTTTCGCAGAGCTGCCCATCACGCACAGGAGCGACATACGCATGTCTGAAGTTCGCAAGGAAAAGGACTCTCTGGGATTTGTCGAAGTCCCTGCGCGCGCCTACTACGGAGCGCAAACGGCACGCGCCGTAGAAAATTATCCCATCTCGGGCCTGAGCGCCCATTCGCAGCTCATCCGCGCCTTTGGGATGGTCAAGCGCGCTGCAGCCGAGGCGAACCGTGAGCTCGGACTCATCGACGATCAGCGTGCCGCCGCGATAATTCAAGCGTCACAGGAGGTCATCGACGGAAAA